>JAKSNC010000012.1 GCA_024400195.1 Bacteroidales bacterium | reverse complement strand
CCTACTCCCAGACCCTCCTCACCACTCCTCAGCAGGAAGCTCTCAGGCCGCTACTGGACGCCCTAAAAATAGGCGACGGCGAATAAGGTGCCTCATTGTCAAAGTCAGGACCTGCAATTTGACCTATAGACCTAATTTTTGTCCACTTGAGAGCAACGTCTCAAAAACAGCCTAAAAATTGTCCATTACACCTACAAACCTGATTAAAACAGTGTCGTCTTGAACTTCAAGCTCATCTTTATTTTAGTGATGATTTTCTTCGTATATTCCGGAAAGTCGCTGTTCATCATCCAATCATAATATTGTGGTTCACGTCTGAAAACATCTACAACCGACTTTCCTTTGTGCTTCCCGAAATTAAAAACCGCCACGCCCTTATCATCATAAACAATCTGTCCTGACAAATCGACATTTTTATGATGCAGTGAAAAATCAGCCAAGGTCTTCACATCGTTAACAATCGGCTTTGAAACAATGCCGTTTTTGTCCTTTACTTCGGCATCCTTATAATGGTCAAGCATAGCACACAATACATCATACGTGGCGCGTGTATCGGCATCAGCCGAATGAGCGTCGTCGAGTTGTTTGCCGGTGAAGAAATGGTACGCTGCGCTTAGATTTCGCGGTTCCATCTTCATATAGATGTTCATCACATCCATCAGATTACGATCAGTAACGTCGAAATCAACGCCGGCCCTTATCATTTCTTCGGCCAACATCGGCAAATCGAACTTGATGATGTTATAGCCGGCTATGTCGGCTTTGCCTATGAAATTCATCACCTCCGACGCTATCTGTAGGAAACTCGGTTTGTCTTTCACCATCTCGTCGGTGATACCATGAACTGCCGTCGTCTCTTCCGGAATATGAATACCAGGGTTGACAAGCCATGTCTTTTGAATCTCTTTTCCGTCAACATTTATTTTCAGTATGCTGATCTGAACGATTTTATCGTGCGAAGGATTCAGTCCGGTAGTTTCCAAATCAAAAAAGACTATCGGACGAGTTAGATTAAGATTCATTTAACCAATCTGATTTTTTATTTCTTTAGCAAATTCCGTATTTGCAAAATGTCCTGGTTTATAAGCCGTTACATGTCCTATAAGAGGTCTTCCAACAAGAGTAAGGTCACCGATAAGGTCGAGAAGCTTATGACGCGCCGGTTCGTTTTCGAAACGCAGATCCGTGTTATTCAGCATTCCTCTTTCCTTGCGGATTCCGACGGTTTCCCTATGGAAGATGGCCGCGACGCGACGAAGTTCTTCATCAGCGGCATCCTTCTCAACGAAAACGACGGCATTCGACAGATCTCCGCCCTTAATAAGATTCATTTTCAACAACATTTCGAGTTCGTGGAAGAATACGAATGTGCGGCAGGGGGCAATTTCTTTCTCAAAATCGGCGATATTACCGAGATGCGCTTCCTGAGTATGAAGGACTTTTGAGTCATATTCGACTTTGACGTCTATTGAAAACTTGTCGGCTGGCTCAATCACGAGTTCGCACCCGACTTTTTCATTGATATAAGTTGTCTTTTTTTCGACTTTGAAATACCTGCGTTCGGCATTTTGCTCGATAACGCCGACTGACTTCAAAGCGTTTATCATATTCACTGCGCTACCGTCATCAATAGGAGGTTCTTCCGCATCAATGTCTATCAGGACATTATCTATTCCGGCTCCGCGAATGGCTGCCATTATATGCTCTATCGTAAAAATTCTGACGCCGTTTTGGGCGATCGTCGTTCCACGAGAAGTGTCAACAACATTTTCAACTTTTGCCTCGACTATGGGACGATTCTGAAGGTCTATACGTCTGAAACGTATTCCGGTATCAGGGTCGGACGGATTAAACGTCAGTGTTCCTTTTTGTCCGGTATGTAAACCTGTCCCGCTTATACTGACACTATTTCCAATAGTACATTGTTTTTCCATAGAAGTAAATTATTGTTGTTCTTTCAGTTTTTTCTCAAGTTCATCAACTCGTTTATTAAGTTTCTCAAGTTGTTTCATATATACGAACATACGTTTAAATTCACCGAGGTTTATTGCCGGAGTACCGAAAAGTGTCCTTCCCGACTCTTTCACGCTGTTACTCACACCAGCCTGCGCGCCGATTATCGTGCCGTCGGCGATAGTGATATGTCCGACCATTCCGACCTGTCCTGCTATTATACAGCGTTCTCCTACCTTTGTCGAACCACTGATACCCGTTTGGGCTGCAGCACCAGTATTAGCACCAATTTCCACGTTATGTGCTATCTGGATAAGGTTGTCAAGTTTTACACCATGACGTATCCTTGTCGAACCCATTGTGGCCCTATCTATCGTTGTATTGGCTCCGATTTCGACATTATCCTCTATCTCGACATTTCCAACCTGAGGTATCTTCTTGTAAGAGCCGTCTTCCTGAGGAGCAAAGCCGAATCCGTCAGCTCCACACACGCAGCCTGAATGAATGATGCACGACTTACCGACGACTGTTCTGTCATAAAGTTTCACGCCAGCATAAATCGTCGTATCGTCTCCGATTACAGCATCATCACCGATATAGACCTGGGGATAAATCTTGACGCGCTTGCCTATTTTTGCACGGTTCCCAATATAAGAGAACTCGCCAATGTAGGTATCTTCACCAATGACAGCATCCTGTGAAACAAATGCGAGAGATGAAATTCCACATTTTGATTGTGTAAACTGGGCGTATAGTTCGAGAAGTTTGGCAAAAGCAGCATACGCATCAGGAACGCGAACCAATGTAGCCGAGACTTCGCCCTGAAGTTGGAAATCGTTATTTATCAAGACTATTGATGATTTCGTCTCATACAGATAATGATTATATTTGGGATTGGCGAGAAAACTGAGCATGCCCGGAGCACCTTCTTCAATCTTTGCCACGTTGCACACCTTGGCTTCTGGGTTTCCTTCAACTGTTCCGCCTAAAAAAGCGGCTATTTGAGCAGCTGTAAATTCCATATCTTTTTACATTAATTTATTAAACTCTTCCTTAATTGTCATAACGGCCGAATCTGTCACATCATTTTTAATCGAGGCTAACAATTCTGCCATTTTAACGACTGAAACTTCGTTATTTTGAGAAAAGACATCTTCCGTTTTCTTAAAAATCTCGTCCTTTGCAGCAACGACCATACGCCACACATTCTCTGAAACATAAAGACGCTGAGCCATATTGTGTTCAAATTCGTCTTGAACGTTTTGCACTATCGCGACATAGAAGTCATTCAAAGAAAAATCAGGTTGAAAGACACGCTTTACCACAACTACAAACTGTATTCTTTCAACAAACAGAAGTAGTCTTTCAAGAGCCTGTATTTTAAGTGTCACGACTTGCTCGCAAGATTTCGACGAATGGTTCGCCGTCTGTTTGTCTGCCGTCAGATGAACTGTTACAGCACTAAAAGACTTTGTTAGTTTGAAAAGGAGTACTATCACCACTCCAAACAACAAGATTTCCAAGGCAAACAATGCTATAAAACAATACGTCAGCGATAAATTCATTTTGAATATATTTGACGCAAATTTAACAATTAAATGTTAAAAAGACAATACATTTTGAATGGTGACGCACAAATTTATCTTTCCTATGTAAAGGCGACGGACACAAAATCGGAACTGAACTCTCCGAAACAATTGGCGCAGCCGTTGTTTTTCATAAAAAAGAGCCGGCTCCTTTGAAGGAGCCGGCTCTTCAGAATTATGTTGAAGAACTATTCTTCTCTCATAGTTTTGATAGTAACATTTGCACGACGCAGTTGTGGGAACAGATATCTAATCTGAGGATATTTAGCCATTGCTTTTCTGAGGATGGCAGGACGATTTTCATTATCAGCATTACGAAGTTCGTTAGCAACATCCTGTGCACCTTCAAAGTTTTCATTAGCGATAGCCATGATAAGGCCTTCCCAGTCAGAACCCATACCGATGACCTCTATTTCAGCACCTTCTATTCTAACTTTCTTACCGATCTCAGACTTAACGAAATCTGCAGCTTCTTTAGCACGGTCTTCTGACAACTTCTGATTATTTTCGTTTTCTCCCTCAGGTGAGGCGTAACCTTCAACAACTATACCAAGGAGTTTTGAACCATAACCCATTTCAGAACTAACTCTTGCTAAAGCATCACGATTCGACTGAGAGTCTATTCTATCAGACTTGGAAACAGGGAACATAATATCTGTGTAGCACTTGAAATATGAAACAGTTTCTTTCTGAACAGTATTAGCACCGATAGTACCTTCCTCTGTAGCTTTCTTTATAGCCTCGTCAACAGCTTTCTGTACCATAGCAGGAATGCTGTCGCAGCAACTCATCTGAGGCAGAGGTTTTTCTTCTTCAAAGTCATTCTGAGCACGTTCACAACTATTCTTGAACTTATAACGGAGACCTGCGTTAAGAGAAGCCAAGTAGTCAGTATGAGGACCGGTACTTAATCCATCAAGATTATCCTTATTGACGTATGTAACAGTTCCATCAAGATAGATATCCCAACGCGGAGTCATGTTGTAAGCGACTTCCAAACCAGCCGGTATTGACATAGCCATTTCCATACCGCCAATGCCATTACCCCCTTTGCGACCGGTTTCGTTATAGCCGACGTAAGCATGTTCGCCGTTGCTATAAATCAAATCGTTTTTGTAATTGATAAGGCCTATACCGATATGCGGAGAAACTGACATCGGGCGATCTTCCCTATATCCAAGTATAGCACCGACAAGGTCAAACGAGAAGTTCATTGTAGCATTATAGTATTCACCATAATTTATGATTGCATGTATGTTACTACCACTCTTCATCCTACCATCGATTCCACCTCTATTGAGTTTTGCATACACGCTGAAGATATTATGGAAACGATAACCGGCACCAATGCCAAAGTTGGATTTGAGATAATCGAAAGTGCTTGAGATGTCGCCGTGAGTATTGACTGCACCAGCCTCGAACATAATGAACCAGTTATTGCAGTATTCTTCATACCTTATAAACGGATTGTAGTTGTTTTTTATACGATATGTCGCACCTATATGCACATTATTCATTCTATCCTGATGATCACCCATAACAACGGCATCAAGTTTGTCTGTATCAACGAAATAATATGTCCAATCAGCATAAATTCCCCAATGAGTTGACAATTGATAACTCACACTTGCTCCCATCGGAACCGTTGTCGCGGTTTTTCTTCCAATAATACCATTTCCCGATTCATTATACGGCTTGTTGTTTCCCTTCTCACCATACGAAACCACAAACTCATCATTTTCATCTTTGAGAGCAGATCTAAAGTGAAGCGTTCCTATACCGATATGGGGAGTAATGTTAAACCTACGGCCTGGCTTGTAACCGAGGATTATGTCCATCATGTTGAGAGTCAAATTGACATCGGCACTATAAAAATCGCCGTTCGACTTCCAATCATTCTCAAACTCACCTTTCATCAGGCCTGCACCAACGTTAAGTTTAAAACCTAACACGTTAGTCATTTGATAACCAAGTCCCAAGCGGCAGTCAAAAGCCGGCTTGATGTTATCAATTTGACCATTTAAGAACATCAGACCAGCATCGCCGCTGATGTAGATGTAGTCTTTAAAATCAGTCCTTGCATTAACTTTTTCCTGACCAAACGAGGTAAACGGCACGAAAGCCATTCCCAATACGGTCACAATCATGGTAACGATTTTTTTCATTCTTTTTTTTTATTTAACGATTATACTTCTTTACCTACTTCGACAAATATTATCGAACCGCAAATTTACACTTTTTTTTCATACAATTATATTTATTTTTTTTGTATTTACAAATTCTCATACAGAACTTACCTTAAAACACTATTTTTCTCAAGTAATTCTTTATCTGGTCTTTGTCTGTATTTATTTTAAACACTTTTGATGGCATAAGTTTAAAGATTTCCTTGTTCTTTTTAAAGTGTTTTTCGCCGCCGCCTGTTATATTAAGCATCACGACCTCGTTGTGTGCGATTTTTCCGGAGTCAAGGGCCTGCATCAATGAGGCGAGGGCGATGCCGGCAGCCGGGTGTATGTCAATGCCTTCGGTTTCTTCAAAAAGATTTTGCGCCACAAGTCCCTCTTCATTAGAAACAGCAAAGAAGTCTCCATTTGTGTCTTTCATCGCATCATAAAGTCCTCCGATAAGAGAATACGGTGGTTTCCTGTTTGAAAGCACGCTTGCGGCTATACGTCCGGCATCTTTTCTCGCCGTTTCGTCATCATACGGCAGCAAAGTGCGTGAATCCTGTTTCCAAGCATCAAACATTGGAGTGAACGGTTTATTTTGCGACACCATCAGTCTTGCTTTAACATTACCGAAGCGTCCGTCGGCTATAAGTCGAAGATTGTTTTCCCATGCGGCGATGGCTCCGGTTCCGCTGCCAACAGCCTGAAAATAGCAGTCCGGAACACGTCCTATTGTAGTGGCTGCGGAAAGCATTGTCGTCCCCATGCCGTCACGGCGGGCAATGTTTTTAGCTCCACCTTCGGCGAAGAAGCCTTCAACTTCGCAAGCTGTATTACCTATATTTATTGCATCGAAATAGTCGCTGCCAGATTCTGTTGCTATGACTTTGACGCACGGATTCAGCGGTTTTTCGAACCACAGCGCGTCAATATTATCTTCAGGGATGGTTATCAGGAGTTTTATATTATTATCTGAACAGACTTGTGCAAAGGCGCGGGCTGTATTTCCAGCGGAAGACACGACGAGCACCTCATCTTTCTTCGATTCGGGAAGACGTGCACAAACAGAATACGCCTCTGTTTCCTTAAATGAGCAGGTCTTCATATAGGCACCTTTTTCAGGCCAATAGCCGTTGAACGTGATGTATAGATTAGTCATTTGAAGTTTTTCGGCAAGTCTCTCGCTTTTGTATGTGACAGGCGAAGACGCACCTTTCAAAAGTCTTTTTACCGGGAGCCAGTCGGAAAACTTATAGAGTCCCTGATTTGAATTAACATTCAATTGCTTGGAAGCATATTCCGCACGTATCAGACCGGAGTCGCCGTCAAAACCGAGGAGCCATCCGCTGTCATCACGAATTTCGTCTGTCGCGACACTCCTGAGTTTGTATTCCGTAGGTTTGAACACATTATTCATAATCACAAAATTTTATTGGTATCAAAACATAATCAACAAACTGCAAAATTAAGAAAAAAAGCCTTTTTCAATGTTTCTGCATTGTAATTATCATCAACAAAAAACATATAAAACTTCTTCAACACATCAAAAAAGTTGTTAACTTTGTAGTCTTTTGGTAAAATCATCATCATAAAAAACATGAGAAGTATCACAGCATTCATTTTAGCCACGTCTTTCGCAGTGATTTTGTGCGGAAGTATTCAGGCTCAGAGCAAGAAGAACGACAAGCAGTATGAAATAACCGACAAATTCGTCGTTCCGCACACAATGGTTCAGAATCAAGGAAGTTCCGGAACATGCTGGTGTTTTGCAGGGACAGGTTTCGTCGAGGCCGAGATTCTCCGCAAATACGGCGTAGAATTGAACTTGTCGGAAATGTATTTCGTCAGATGGGCTTTTATGCACAAATTCATGAAGCACGTCAGGATGCACGGCACGACCCCGATAAGCCAGGGAGGTGAAGTTTGCGACGTACTTTACGCCCTCAACGAGAACGGCATGGTGCCGGACAAATCATACGACGGTCTCGTTTTAGGACTTCCCATTCACAAACATGCGGAGATGAACAGCATTTTGGCGGAATACGGCAAAGTCGTGACGAAGAAGAGCAACGGCGACATCTCAACAGTATGGCCTGACATGGTGCAGTCTATCTTGGATGTTTATCTCGGAAAAGTGCCGGAGTCGTTTGAACACAACGGCATCAAATACGACGCCAAATCGTTTGCGGAAAAGTACCGTCTGAACACTAACGACTACGTTCAACTTGCAGCCTTCACGCACCGCGAGCTTCACAAGCCGTTCATCATGGAGATTCCCGACAACTGGACGAACACGCCTTCCTACAACCTGACGTTGGACGAACTGATGGAGGCTATCGACCACGCTTTGGAGGCCGGATACACGGTAGGATGGGCTCAAGATGTCAGCGACAAGGGTTTCAGCCGCAAAAAAGGCATTGCCGTATATCTTGAAGACGATATTGCAAAAATACGCGAAAGCGATCCGAAAAGATTCAAAGAACTCAGTGATGACGAACTCAGCGAGGCCATCTACAAATTCGACTTCATGATGCCAGAAAAAGAAGTAACTGAAGAGATGCACCAGACGGCATACGACAACTGGCAGACAGGCGACGACCACAGCATGCTCATAGTCGGAATTGCCTACGATCAGGACGGCAATAAATATTATAAGGTAAAGAATTCATGGGGCGAGGCCGGTCCGTATAAAGGCTACTGGTATTGTTCTGTCCCGTTCGTAAGGCTTCACACCGTATTTGTGACGGTCAACAAGGAAGCTCTCAATTTTAACGTTGGATACTAATCATAAATAATATCAAATTTTTAAAATCATGTTCAAACAATTCATCATGGCGGCGGCTTTGATAATGCCGTTCGCAGTCTCAGCCCAAGAAGCTGAAGAACAAGAAAAAGAAGAAGGCTATGTCTTCACGACCGTGAAGGAGATTCCAGTGACATCTGTCAAAGATCAGAACAATTCCGGTACATGCTGGTGCTACAGTGGTCTCGGTTTCATTGAGGCCGAACTTCTCCGCATGGGTAAAGGAGAATACGACCTCAGCGAGATGTACATTGTACACAAGACATACGATGACCGTGCTATGGCGGCTGTCCGCACACACGGCGATGTGAGTTTCTCACAAGGCGGCTCTTTCTATGATGTCATTTACGGAATGAAGACTTTTGGTGTTGTTCCAGAAGAAGTCATGCGTCCGGGCGTTATGTACAATGATTCTTTGGCAGACCATAGCGAACTTTCAGCTCTTACCGATGCCATGGTTAAGGCTATCGCCAAAGGTGATCATCGCATGCTGCAGTCAAATGCCGAAAACGAGATGTTGTGGGCGAAAGCAGTCAAAGCTGTTCATGACGTATATCTCGGCGAATGCCCTGAAGAATTCACATACAACGGCAAGAAATACACTCCTGCAACATTCTACGAATCGCTCGGTCTTAACTCCGATGACTATGTCAGCCTTACATCTTACACACATCATCCCTTCTACGAGAAATTCGTTCTCGAGATTCAGGACAACTGGAGATGGTCGCAATGCTACAATCTGCCTCTTGACGAGTTTATGGAGGTTTTCGACAATGCCATTGATAATGGTTATACCATCGCTTGGGGAAGTGATGTCAGCGAAATGGGATTCCGCCTTGGTCGCAAGACCGGTGCATGTGTCCTCCCAGATGCACTCAACAACGACGGCAAAGCCGGAAGCGACCAGTCACATTGGCTTGGTTTGAGCCAGGAGCAGAGAAAAGCCGCATACGACGAAGCCGCAAAACATCCTACAGCACAACGCTGGGTCAGCCAAGAAGAACGCCAGCTCGGTTTCGACAACTGGACGACCACGGACGACCACGGAATGCTCATCTACGGCACAGCAAAAGACCAAATGGGTAACGAATACTACATGGTCAAAAACAGCTGGGGCGACTACAACCAATTCCATGGCAACTTCTATGTCAGCAAGGCTTTCGCACGCTACAAGACCATGAACATCGTTGTTCACAAGGACGCTCTTCCAAAGAACATAAAGAAAGCTCTCGGTATCAAATAGTGATTCGAGGCTATACAGATACAAAAACGGGTTGTGAAGATTCACAACCCGTTTTTGTATCTGTGTCAACGCGGGCAATTGCCAAATCGTCAATAAAGGTTCATTTTCATTTTATCTACAAGATAATGATGTGAGATGCCGTAGCGAGCGAGTATGTCGCGTATCTCGGCAAGAATCACCGACTTTGGACGCACATTTTTATCTTTTGTCCCAACAATAAGTATATTTTTCGGCGTATGCTCCATCTCGATAAACTCCATTATCTGAGTCTTATAGCCGAAATATTCCATCACGAGGGCGCGCACGGCATCAGTCACCATGGCGGCTTGTCGTTCCAAAAGAATGCCGTATCTCGTAATGCAGTCGGTCACACCCGATTTTTCCATTTCGATACGAATCTGTTTGTGGCAGCACGGTGCGCAGATAAGCAGTTCCGCATCATTCTCTATACCTTTTGATATGGCGTCGTCAGTGGCGGTATTACACGCGTGCAGTGCAATCATCACGTCAAGATTTTCAGCCACATAGTCGGCTATGCTGTTTTCGACGAAACGGAAACCGTGTATGGCGGATTCTTTAATTATGTTATTGATTTTCTGTACTAAATCTGGGCGAATCTCTACACCTTCGATTTCGACGTCGATATTATTTGATGTAAGATATTCGTACAAGGCGAACGTCAGATAGCCCTTCCCCGCCCCCATATCCGCAATTCGTATCTTCCTGCCGCTATTGATCTTGAGAGGTTTCAGCAAACCGGCTACGATTTCTACATACTTGCAGATCTGTTTGTATTTGTGCTGCATCTCGGCGAGCACGTCACCTTCGCGCGTCGTCAACCCGAGTTTGAACCACCATGGATTTGCGACATCTATCAGCCTGTTTTTCAGATGGTCGTGCTGTGTATTCTGCGACCTTTGTTCTTTCACAGGACGACGAATAACGGTCGCTTTACCCTTCTTGCTTACGAGCAACGAAACATCTTCTTCCGTCGTGAAGAGTGCGGCATTAAGAAATCGTTCTGGCAGAAGCATTTTAGTCTGTTCCATTGTCTGCACAGCGTCAAAATTCTTCGTCTCATCTCGTTTGAGATACCTGAACGTGAAAGAAAAAAACTTATTCCCCTTTATCACAACAGGTTTGACATAAACGTTGCGCAGTTCATCGCCCGACTTCAAAGGCTTCGAGATTGTCATTCCGACGAACTTGTCAGACGACAACACTTCGGAAAGTTCGTTGAAAAAAGTGTCAATCATCTTTGAAAGTTATCTCACAACAATACGTTGGGCATTTCCGCCGTTGATGCTGACAAAATACACTCCGGCTGAAAGATTCATATTGATATTCAGTACACTTTCCACATCACGGAAGTGTGCAACTTCTTGTCCTGAGACATTGACGATACGGACATCACATTTCCCTTCGGGGAGGATAATTCTGAAGTTACCGTCGGAGGGATTTGGATACACTGTAAATTGATTTTCATCAAGTTCGCCAACACCGGTAATATCAATATCAAAAGATTTGGAATACAGGCTCAAGCCATAGACGGCGAGTCTGAGGTCGTCCACATTTTCAAGCGGTGCAAAAGTCATACTGACATTGCCGTCTTCATCACTTTGTGCGATAGCGATGCGGTTTTCACCTTGGAGAAGTGCGCACGTTGCTCCGGCTATTTTGCTTCCGTCTCCGGCTTTAACAACGCAGTTCAATGCAGATGTTGTAGCGGAAATGATATTTGCACTTGGCGTTATTGGCTCATCGAACCAAAGGCTCACGGCGCCGTCCCCGAGAATATTAAGGTCGTAGAAGTTCCATCTGAGTGCGCCTTCCTCGAACTGGCCTTCGGCAGTGACCCACGGAGCCGTCTTGTTTTTCGATTCCTGCAGGGCGTTGGCGATAAATGGAATCTTGTCGTTGCTGAATGCGTCAATCATATCGCGGTGCAGATGTTGCGACGGGCCTTCCGTAGTGCCTTCGTTAAACCAGCCGTAGCGGGAGTTCCCGATGGAACAAACGGCGAATTTGTTTATCACGACCATCTTCTCTAATGCACAACACTCTTCGTCAAATGCGCCGCAATCGCAGCCGTGGGAATGGAAAATGGCGAAGTTGTGCGTCGTGCCGTCGAGTGAAGCGAAATTATTGTCGTCTATATCACTTACAAACCAACCTGCCACATAGTTGGTATTGGCATGACCGACGTGATTGACATAGCCGCTGCCACCGCATACAAGTTGGCGGAACGACCAACCATCGAATCCGTTGATTTGTTCATAAAGTTTTTCAAACGTATAATTTTCCGGAAATCCGTATGTAGCGTAGCCGTTGTCATCATGGTATCCTATGAGAAGTTCGAGATAGTCGCTTCCACAGGTATAAGGATCGTTATACAGAAATTCTCCGCCGAGGATTATCTTATTAAATTCTCCAAGTACCGGATTCTTCTGATAGCCAAGACTTTTTGCAAGAATATTCTGCAATTGTCCAACATTGTTGAACGGCATTCTCGCAATACCGATTTCCGGATAGAGGTCGTCTTCGCCGGGTTCGGCCCATTTATCGTCACCGTTGTCGTTCCAAGTTCCGTCGAGGCCTGCATAGTAGAGGTCAGCAGGAATAGCGTAATCTATTTTATACTCGCCTCCGCTTAGCACCGTGCAGTAAAATCCCCTGTAAGGTACTATCGACACATCACCGCCGAGAACGACCATCGAAATGCCGTTCTGCGTGTATTCATTGATGATATAGTTGCGTATCTTGTCCTGATTATCAATGCCGCTGACGGAAGAATATATCTCAGAAAGTCCAACGACCCTGCACAAAGAACCTCTCTGATTGTTAAAATCGACATATTCGTCAAAAGAATTGACATAATTGTCGCCCGTGATGACGAGGATGTCGTAAACCGGAACCTCGATTTCCCTTTCAAGATAAGAGGAAAGTTCGTCGTAATTCTGCGTCATCGACTTCAGGCTGTTAAGTACCGACGGAGTAAGACGACGCATAGCCGACTTGTCAACGGATGATGGGACGGCGACGACGGTCACCTTGGCTGAATGTGCGATGCGTATTTTGTTCGATGCCGGCTCATATTGAACAGGTGTGAACGACGAGACTGCAAGAGCGACACCGTTGCGATAAGCCGTGGTCAGCATTCCACGACAATCCGAAGGATATACTGCAGACGACGAATAGACATCGTTGTTTTTCTCAAAACTTATTCTTTCCGGTGAAGAAAATGTGCGCGACGGCTGATATGGATAAACTTCGCACGGCAACACAATCTCCTCAAAATCAGACAGTTGAACATCTATTGATGATGCTTCAGTACCTTCGGGAAGTATGAGGCAGACGCTTTGGTAAGGCAAAGCGGGATTGCCTGATTTTGCCGTTGAAAGGCATCCATCAACAGAAAGTCTGATATAATCATCAACCTGACTACAATCAGGCGTACCAAAATGATACACATGTTCGATTTTCTGTGCATACGCGCAAATCGCAAAAGCGACAATGGCGAAAAGAATCAAATGTTTTTTCATAATTTTTTGTGATTAGAAGGTGCAAATTTAGTGATTTTTTTCAGAAAGAAGACTGTTTTCATATAGCAAGTCGCAAAAGAGCAAACAAACAATACATTCATCAATACAATATTGATAATCAATTATAAATAAAGTTATCAACAATCTTATTGACATAGTTTTTTTTACGTAATTTTGCAGTCATCTTGATGTAAGAAACAAAGAAAAGAGCAAATGAGCAACGAAATCGGAAGAAGACAAAATTTCGGGAGCGTAAGAACAGTCTCCCAAGCAGCAGATATGAGTTTATCGCAAGGCAGGATACCGCCACAATCTATTGATTTAGAAGAGATTGTACTCGGAGCGATGATGCTTGAGAAGAGTTCGCTTAACGCGATAATAGACATCCTCACACCAGAGATGTTCTACAAGGAAGCGCATCAGATAATTTACTCTGCCATTTTAGACTTATTTAAAAATTCGGAGCCCATCGACCTCCTCACGGTGACGAATAAGCTGAAAAGCATGGACAAACTCGATGTTGTCGGCGGCCCTTACTACATCTCAAAACTCACCAACCGTGTCGTCTCAGCTGCTAACATCGAATTTCACGCGAGGATAATCATCCAGAAATACATTCAGCGCAGGCTGATAGAGATTTCTTCCGAAACGATAAAGGAAGCTTTTGAGGACACGACCGATGTTTTCGATCTTTTAGATAGTGCAGAAAGCAAGATTTATGATTTGAGTGACAATACATTACGAAAGCAATCTGGCAATATGCTCAACCTCGTCAACCAAGCCATCAAAGATATTGAAAACGCAAAAAACGCAGGTAACGGCATCCGTGGTGTCACTACAGGCTTTATGGATCTTGACAAGATAACGCAGGGCTGGCAAAAGTCCGATTTAATAATTCTTGCTGCGAGACCGTCAATGGGTAAGACGGCTTTCGCGCTCAACATGGCCAGAAACGCCGCCATTGCCGGAAAACCGATTGCCTTTTTCTCGCTCGAAATGTCGTCGATACAACTCGTGACACGTCTTATCTCAAGTGAGACGGACATCACTGCCGACAAACTCCGAACCGGAAACCTCGAACAGTACGAATGGGATCGGCTTTACAACCGCGTCACGAACCTCACTAACGCAAAACTCTTCATTGACGACACGCCGCAATTATCGATATTTGAGCTTCGTGCCAAATGCCGCAGGTTGAAAGAGCAGCACGACATTCAAATGATTTTTATTGATTATCTGCAGCTTATGACCGCAAAGGGAGACAAAGGCTTCAGTCGCGAACAGGAGATAAGCACCATAAGCCGTTCTTTAAAGAGTCTCGCAAAAGAGCTCAACATCCCTGTACTCGCACTTTCCCAGCTCAGCCGTCAGGTCGAATCACGTCCGGGTTCAAAGAAGCCCATTTTGTCCGACCTTCGCGAATCAGGAGCTATCGAGCAGGATGCCGACGTTGTTGTATTCATCTATCGTCCTGAATATTACGGACTTACCGAAGACGAAGGTGTCAACACGAAGAACTTGGCTGTCATCAGCATCGCGAAGCACCGTAACGGAAAATTGGGAGAGGTGAATCTTCGTTTCAACGGTATGTTTACAAGATTCGAAGAGCCAGAAATCGTCATGCCGTCAAGCAGTATGCAGATTGCGCCCAACACGAATTTTGACAACGGGGCAAAAAGCATCATAATGCCATCGCGTGCCAACGAAATGAACGACATTCCGCAGCCCGACCCAAACGAGGATCTTCCCTACTAATTAAATTTATCTTCTTATCTTCGTGCCAGTTTTTGACACAAGACCTTGTGCATCAGTAATAAAGGCCTCTTTTCCCGTAGCTTCGACAAACGCTATCGCCGCACGTACCTTAGGAGCCATACTGCCCTCAGTAAACTGTCCTTCAGCGAGATAGTGCTTCATCTCATCAACAGTGACATCCGACAGGGCCTTTTGATTTTCCTTTTTGAAGTTGACATACACCTGCGGCACATCGGTGAGTATATAAAAGGCATCGGCATTGATTTGAACGGCTGCAAGTGACGAGGCGAGGTCTTTGTCGATAACTGCTTCGACACCTGTCACGATGCCGTTATCAACAACGACGGGGATGCCGCCGCCACCTACTGTTACGACGATATTGCCATTATCTGCCAATTGCCTGACTATATCGATATTTTCTATTCTCAGGGGTTTGGGTGACGGGACGACTTTTCTCCAGCCGCGACCGCGCGGGTCTTCATTATAACGGGTTCCGGTGGCGGCGGCGAGAGCATCGGCTTCTTCCTTAGTATAATAAGGGCCTACCGGTTTGGTCGGATTCCCAAACATCGGGTCGTTTTTATCTACTACAACCTCTGTAACCATCGTAACCACATTCTTGTTCACGCCAGCTTTCGCCATGACGCGATGGAAGCCCATTCCTATAAGGTATCCTATTGAGCCCTGAGTCTCGCTCACACAATAATCCATCGGCATCGCGGGCAAGCCGAAAGTTTTATGACCGGCTTCATGCTGAAGCATCACATTACCAACCTGAGGGCCATTTCCATGACCGATGACGAGTCTGTCGTCATTTTTTACAAACTCCATAAGTGCTTCACACGTCTCTTCCACATTTTGGAGTTGTTCCTGAAATGTTCCTTTTTGATTACTACGCAATAACGCATTGCCACCGAGGGCGACTACAACAAGTTTTCCCATTATGTATAACCTTATTATAAAGGTGCAAAGGTAACGATTTTACCGCTTAGTCTGACGGTCTATACAAAAAAAAGGCTGCTCTATATTGGAAACAGCCTTTTTAAGAAAATCTGCTCGTTTGTTATTTTCTGACGAACTCCAATTCGTATCCGTCCTGAGCTAAAACCATGTCAGTCTTGGTCAACTGCTTTATCTCGAAAGTATCTGACGAAGACGAATCTTCGTTTTTTATTGTCAGGATGAGGTTGTCGCCATCCTTCTGCCATTCCGTGTAAGGAGAGCCGCTCACGCTCAAAGAGCCGTCCTTATACAGATTCATCGTTATTTTTGTCGTTTTTTCTTCCCAATTTCCCTCAATTGAAGGCGAGCAAGAGACAACAGTCATTGTTGTGAGAAGAACTACAGCTGCTGCGAATATCTTTTTCATCATTGATGTATTTAAATTACTGAGCAATAAATGCCACGCCGGCCATAATAAGGCCTATTCCAAGCCATGAATATACATTCATCTGTTCGTGAAGGAATGCTATTCCGAGGATAGCCGTAAAAATGTAGCTAATACTTGTAAGAGGATAGACAACGTTCAGCGGGAACTTTTTCAGCATATAGAACCACAGTCCCATGCCGATGCTGTATGAGAACGCCGCGACCCACAGATGCCAATTGAAAACGTATAGTTTCAAATAAGACCACGTCGCTGACGCATGTGCCGTAACCCTGTCGAACCCCATCTTAAGAAGTAACTGAGCTACAGCGAGGAACGCCGACTGAAAAATTGAAAAAACTATTATTTTTACTGTTTCTGACATATCAAAATCTCTTTTTTAATTCTGCAAATATAAGACAAATTTCATTTTATCCACTCTTAAAGAGCCTCATTAAACAGAAGTTGGAATTGATCCCAATAATCATCGACTTTTTTCTTCAAAGTGGCGGAGATGTCGGTTCGTCCGTAGCGGCGGGTAACATCTGCCAGATGATTTAGCATAGCCATTGAATCTCGGAGGTCTTCCACATAATACACTTGTAATTTCTTTGACAGGCTTCCGTAATATTCAATATTTTCGGTTGCTATCTGTTCGATTGTTTTCACGACATTATCTCCTTTATCCACAGCACCGCAGATGTAGTAAATATCCGGATACTGCAGCATATAATAGTCGAATGGTATTTTTTCGTTCGGGAAGAACTCGATACATTTATCAAGAACATTCACCGCCCTTTCAAAATCCTTTTTCTCAGCGAGCACTTTTGCGAGACGCATATAGGCCGTCTGTCTGACGAACTGGACGCTGCGCGAGCTTTCCGGATCAACGGACACATTTGGTTTATTGAGTCCGCCCCACTGCACTTTGTTCACGAGAAGATCGTATGACTCTTCGACGTTGATACCGCCATAGCCCGCATAATAACCATCTTTCGCAACAATAGGCATAAAGCGGTGCGCAAGACCTTCCTGGTGCATATAGCGGTCTATGCCAAGAACATCCTGAATATCGCTCAAGCTTGTAAAATACACCGCGCGTTTCCAGTCATTGTTCGCAAAGAAGTCGAGAAGCATAAGGTCGTTTTTGTACAACTCGTTCGACTTTATAGTCCATACTATTTGATTCACAATCTCGTTGCGACGTTCAGCGGGAACTATACCGTTTTTAATCATGGCGTCTTTGGCCTTTTCATCAATTGTTATCTTCAAAGTCTTAGCCGGCAAAACATTGATATATTCTCCTGTCTGAAGTTTCGCCTTTGTGCGCGGGTCTTCGCTTCTCACAAAGTCCATTGCCTTTTTCAATTCGATCGTATCGTGAAAAATATCTTCAACATAAACTCTTTCATTAACACCCTGCTCATACTGGGCATGCGAAAGCGAAAGCGGCAGCGGGTCTGATTCGTAAGCCTTGCGCTGCATCTGATGGACATACCAATAACTTGACGCGAGCATATAGTTGCACACTCTCACATCGGTGCGGAATCCTTCGACCTCTTGGACATACCACAGAGGGAATGTGTCATTATCGCCACGAGTAACAATTACAGCATTTTTCGGAAGGTTAAGCAGGTAATTTCGTCCCCAATCGCGGGCTGCAGTCTTACCGCTTCTGTTATGGCCTTCCCAGCCCTGTGCGCCCATCACTACAGGAACTGAAAGACACGCAACGATAGCTATATATGAGCAGACGTTCTTGTTTTTCAAAGTCTTAGACAACATTTCCGCAACAGACATCACGCCAAGGCCTATCCATATTGCGAATGCGTAGAAGGAACCGGCGTATGAATAATCCCTCTCTCTCGGCTGATAAGGAGTCTGGTTAAGATAAACAACGATGGCGAGACCCGTCATAAAGAACAGAATGAACACAATCCAAGTGTCTTTCATCTGATGTTTGAGATGGAAGAAAAGTCCAATCAGACCAAGGATAAGCGGAAGGAAGTAATAGTTCGTCCTCGACGGATTCTTCATACTTGTCGGAAGGTTTTTCTGGTCTCCGAGGCGAATCTCATCTAAGAAATTTATGCCGCTCAGCCAGTTGCCGTTCTCGATTTCGCCCTGTCCCTGAATGTCATTCTGACGACCGACGAAGTTCCACATAAAATAACGCCAATACATCCATCCGCACTGATAATCAAGAAAGAAAGCCAAATTTTGTCCAAAGGTAGGACGAGCGACACGTTTTGTTGTGCCGTTATTCAGCCGTTCGTCAACATAGACCATGTTTTTCTTATCGATGTAACGACCGTAAACGCTTGTAAATGTGCTTTTTGATCCGTTCCACATTCGTGGGAAGATTGTCATCATGTTTTCATCATAGACAGGTTTTGTGGCTATTCTCGGATCAGTAATGACATAACGTCCTTTTTTGCTGTCGCGGATATAAATCGGCGATTCATCTTCAGCATCAATAATTTTGGCCATATAATAAGGACCATAGAGCAATGGCCGCGAGCCATATTGGTCGCGATTAAGATACGACAGCATTGATATTGCGTCCTTGGGTTCGTTCTCGTTTATAGGAGTACCGGCATTAGCGCGGATTATCAGCATAAAGAAAGACGAATATCCTATTATGATGAACATCAGCGATAAGATGCAGACGTTGAGTATGACTTTTTTATGGCGATGAGTATAGTAAAGTCCCCAGACAATCAATGCGATAAGTGCGGCAAAATAAAATATTGTCCCACTATGGAACGGCAGTCCAAGTGAATTGACGAAAAACAATTCGACACTTCCCGAGAGGGCGACAATCTGCGGAACAAGCAGCATCAGGATGAATGCGAGAAGCGCAACGGACAACACGCCTGCGAGTATGAATCCCTTAACCGTCGTCTTGTATTTTTTGAAATAAACCACATAAACGATAGCCGGAATGCAAAGTAAATTCAGGAGGTGCACGCCTATGGAGAGTCCGATGAGATATGCTATAAACAGAATCCAACGATAACTATTTGAGGCTGAAGCATTTTCTTCCCATTTAAGAATTGCCCAGAAAGTTATCGCCGTGAACATTGACGACATAGCATAGACTTCGCCTTCGACGGCCGAGAACCAAAAACTTTCGGTGAAAGTATAGGCCATTGCGCCAACGATTCCGGCTCCGATGACGGCTATACGGTTGCCCTTGTTACAATCTCCATCGACGTTCCAGATTTTTTTCGCGAGAAGAGTAATCGACCAAAACAGGAACAATATGGTGAAACTGCTGCACAAAGCCGACATAATGTTAACCATCAGTGCAACTTTGGTAACATTGCCGAATGCGAACAACGAGAAAAACCGCCCTATCATCTGGAAGAGCGGTGCTCCTGGCGGATGTCCCACCTGTAATTTATGTGCCGTGGCAATGTACTCTCCGCAGTCCCACCAGCTGGCCGTGGGTTCGAGAGTGAGCAGATAGACTATGGTTGCTAAAGCAAAAACAACCCAGCCCGAAATACAATTCAGTTTCTTAAAGTCCATTAAAAAAGTATTTTTCAATTGAATAATTTGCAAAGATACGATTTTCCCAAAGAAACCCGACATGTCAGGCTTCTTTTTTCGTCAAGATTTTACAGCCTTCCAAGTTGAACTTTCGTTTTCCATATCATTTAGTAGCCAAAACATAATTTGCTGAACCAGTCTAAAATATTTACGACGAGTTCACGACGACGGCAGATATTTCTGAAGACAAAATTCTGCACTTGCCAGGAAAGAGTTCGGCGGCTTTTTCCATAAAATAACGTCCCCTGCCGATAACTATGGCACAATCTGCATTAATTTTGAATGATTTATCAACACTTTGTCCGTCATAAAGGGCGATAAGCATGCCGCCGAATGAAATCAAATCTCGTCGTTTGACGAAGGTTTCATCTTTGTCGAAATCATCTTCCAAATCGACAAAAGCGATATTTTGAACGCCTCGCCGCACGAAATCATTTTTCAGACTGAAATCAAAGATGGAATTGTCGGCGCGAAAGGCACTATCGCAAATGATTACGGCATTTCGGTCGTAAAAAAAAGCTATCGCGGTACTTTTTCTGGCGTTATAAATCGTAAAACCATCATTATCAACTCTTTCCATTTTAACAAACATATTTCCGACGCAGAAAAGCAGGATGCATGACAATGAAATCAAGACTAAAGGCCGCTTATTGACAACGCGTGCCATAAAACACAACGCTATAAAAAGAACAATCAACGACAAAAACTGCAATTCATTGATATACAAGTTTTTTATCATTGAAAAAGGAAGTCCTTCCACCATCGAAACGCCGAAATTCATCACCCAAATCATTTTCTTCACACACCATGCCGTTGCAAGATTCAGGTATGGAATGAAAGAAACGAGCAGCATAATCATTCCGCCGATGATGACAACCGTCGAAAGCGGTGTCATAAAAAGATTGCTGAGCCAGAAATAAAGCGGAAACTGATTGAAATAGAATATTGTAAATGGTGCCGTGGCAAATTGCGCGGCCATTGTGACGGATGTCAGTTCCCATATTTTGTCGAGAATTTTATTTTTAATATAAAAAACGTTATATATCGGACGCTGCAACACAACTATTCCGATGACGGCGGCGTAAGACAATTGGAAACCAATATTAAACAGGTCTTCCGGCTCTATTGCGAGAATAACAAAGGCCGAAGCTGCTATAGAATTGATAATCACACCGTTGCGTTTAATAATTTTTCCAATGACAATAAAACTTATCATTATTGTGGCACGCAAAATTGACGGTGCGAGTCCGGCGATAAAAGCGTATGTCCACATTATCAGCAGTAAGATGCAGAATTTCAATATTTTGAAAACGGCTCCGTATTTGTCGAGAAAGGATAGTATTGTGCTGAAAACGAGAAAAATGATGCCGACATGCAGTCCCGACACGCAAAGAACGTGCATTGATCCTGCCGTGACATAATTCTGCCGTAGTTCGGGAGGGAGTTCATCGTCGTAACCAAGCAAAATGGCCGCTGCGACAGAATATTCGTCACCTTCGATTCCAAGTCCCGCCATCGTTTCAAGTAAAAAGTCACGCAAATTGTACGAAAGCGAGAAAAGGCAATTTTTATTATTGATATTCAGTGTAATATATGAATTTTTAGCAAGATAAACCTGATGTGTCACGCCTTTGCGGAAAAGATAACGCTGATAGTCAAACTGTTCGGGATTAGCAGGCGGCTTAACGGTTTCAATATCAGCTTCAAAAGCTATTACGTCTCCGTATTTCAGGGCGTGAAGAACCGAATCTTTTTCAAGATACGCGATGGCGTGACTATAAACCGGACAGAGATTTCCGAGGCTGTCACGTACCGCCATAATTTCAAGTTCAGTCTTGCAAACATTTGTTTTCTCCGTTATTTCCTCTTTAATCCGAGCAATATATAACGCGTTTCCGTTTTTGTCAACAACACGATTCTGTTCGAAACGACCAAGGCTTATTGTCGCCGTAAGGAAACCTGTCACAAAGAAAGTGACGTTCATAACGACAGTCCAAATCGTGCCGTTATACGATTTGTTAAAAAGCTTTAACAGAAAAACAAGTATCAGAAGAAGCCCGACGGCCGACATGGCGAGCAATGACGCCGACACTTCGCAGAGCGAATACGGGCTCATAGCGAGCCAAATGCCTGTGGCAAAAGGGATTATGAGTCTTAAAAAAGGATATTTAAACCAATTCATTCTGATGGATTTTCACTGCGCAATATACTCAGAAAAATCCATCATGAATCATTATGTATCAAATAATTAAGTTAATTTTTATTTACAAAAAAGGCGCGAAGTCTTTAGACCCCACGCCTTTCAAGAAGAAAAGACATTATTTTTCTACTACAGAAATAATTTTTGGAACCAACTTTAAATTCCTTCAACGATTGTGTTCCATCCGAACTCATCAGGTTCGGTACCATATTGAATACCACGGAGTTTGTTGTAGAGTTTTTCGCTCTGCTTTCCTGGTTTTCCGTCGCCGAAGACATACGATTTACCTGTTTCGGGGTCGTCGATGCGTGAAATCGGGCTGATGACGGCTGCCGTACCGCAAGCGCCGGCCTCTTCGAATGTAGCAAGTTCTTCTTCCGCAATCTGACGACGTTCGACCTTCATTCCGAGGCTTTCGGCAATCTGCATCAAACTCTTGTTGGTGATTGAAGGAAGAATTGACGTTGATTTAGGAGTAATGTATGTATTATCTTTGATAGCGAAGAAGTTGGCTGCGCCGGCCTCGTCGATATACTTCTTTTCCTTTGCATCGAGATAAAATTCGCAGGCATACTGGCCGCCGTGGCAGGCTTCGACGTGGGCACGCATAGAAGCGGCGTAGTTTCCACCGACCTTGTAGATACCTGTTCCGAGAGGAGCCGAACGGTCGTATTTGCGAGTAATGACGTATGGGTTAGCCATGAATCCGCCTTTAAAATAAGGGCCGACTGGTGTCACGAACACGACAAACAGATATTCGTCAGCCGGTTTAACACCGACGCGGGCACCGGTACCGATGAGAAGAGGACGAATGTAGAGAGATGCGCCCGTTTCATACGGAGGAATAAATTCGGCATTGAGTTTCACGACTTTGATGATAGCTTCTTCGAACTTCTCAAGAGGAAGTTTGGCCATCATGATGCCGTCGCAGGATGACTGCAGACGCTTGCCGTTTTCATCCATACGGAAAATACGGACTTTACCGTCTTTGCCACGGAAAGCCTTCATACCCTCAAAAGCCTCCTGACCGTAGTGCAGGCATGTCGCAGCCATGTGGATGTTGATGGTGGTTTCCGAACTCACTTCGATTTCGCCCCACTGACCATTGCGATAGTAGCAGCGGACGTTGTAATTTGTTGGATAATAGCCAAATGAAAGGTTGGCCCAATCGATGTTTTGCATAATATTAAGTTTTTAGGTTTTACGTCAAATGGTTTGCGAAGTTAGGCATTTTTATCAAACAAAAGACATTATGGCGAGAAATATTTTTATCGTTACACCGTTTACACGCATTGCCGAAATTTTCAATGGCTAAGACCTTCATTTTTTCGGCGGAATCAGTAAAATATGATGCTGTAAAAAAATATTACGACAAATTGTTTTTTTCTTTGAATGAACAAAATGCTTTCTTAAATTTGCAGTAACTATTATTTATTTTTTTGATATGAAAGTTAAGGATTTAGTTGAAAAATTGAATTTGAAGGTCCTCGCCGGGGCCAATGGTTTGGATCGTGAAATCGACGGCTGCTACATTTCCGATTTACTCAGCGACGTCATGGGAAACGCGCAAGAAGGGAACATCTGGATAACGCTGCAGACACACAAGAACGTGATGGCAGTCGCATCGCTCAAAGAGATAGCCTGTATCATCTTGGTAAAAAATCTTACGGCCAACGAAGACACTGTAAACCAAAGCAATGAAGAAGGTCTTCCGCTTCTCCAAACAAGTCTTCCGACCTACGAAATCGCAGGAAAAGTTTACAATCTCATAGAAAAATAATGGCGGAAATCAAGCCATATAGAGCCGACCTTCACATCCACACGGTGCTTTCGCCCTGCGGCGACATCTATATGAGTCCCGCCGGCATCATCGAACAGGCAAAGAAACTGCATCTTGACATCATCGCCATCACCGACCACAACTCGACACGGCAGGTGAAAGTAACGCAGAAAATCGGACGCGAAAACGGCATCTTCGTCATCGGCGGCGTGGAAATCACAACTCAGGAAGAAGCCCACGCACTCGCCTACTTCGAGACCGACGAACAATTAGACAAGTTTCAGGAGTTTCTTGACGAACATCTTCCGCACATCCCGAATGATGAGGAAAAATTCGGCTATCAACTCATCGTCGATGAAAACGAAGAGATTGTCGATGAACAGCAATGGCTTCTATGGTCGGCATTGGACGTTGACTTGGACGGGCTGTACGACAAAGTTCACGAGATCGGCGGGCTTTTCGTGCCGGCACATGTCAACAAACCGGCATCAAGCCTGATGAGTCAACTCGGATTCATACCGCCCGACATCAAAGCCGATGCCCTCGAGATAAGCAAACACGTCAAAAAAGACGACTTCCTGAAGAAATTCGCGTATCTGAAGAAATTCGCCTTCACGAGGAGTTCGGACGCGCACTTCACACACATCATCGCCGAAGTGCATTGTGCGCTACACCTTGCAGAACCTACGTTTGCGGAGTTTCGCAAGGCGTTGAAGAATGAAGACGGACGTTTCGTCGAGACAGAACCGAAAGAAAAACTGCAACTGTTATTTGGGTAAAAAAATGAAAGAGTTATCATTACACGTATATGATTTAATGGAGAACTCCATTGCGGCAAAGGCGACACTCGTCGAGCTCACTATCCGCGACAGCCTGAAAGACAACATCTATGCCTTCACCATCAAAGACAACGGGAAAGGAATGAGCAAGGAGTTCTTGGCAAAAGTGACCGACCCATGGACGACGACGCGCACAACGCGAAAAGTCGGCATCGGACTTCCTTTAATAAAGATGAACACCGAAAACTGCGGAGGCGGAATGAAAATCAAGAGCGAAGTCGGTGTCGGGACACAACTCGACTTCTGGTTTCAGCACGACAACATCGACCGCCCGCCTATGGGCGACATCTCGGGCACAATCGTAATGCTGACATCGCAATACGAAGACATCCGCTTCATTTACAGGCACATCACCGATAAAGACGAATACGTCTTCGATACCAACGAGGTAAAAGAAGCACTTGACGGAATGTCGATGCACGATGTTTCCATCATGAAATACCTGAAAGAGATGATACAGGAAAATTTAAACGAAATAGAATATAACGATTAGTCATTAAAAAAAAGATGAAATTAAAACAAATAGCCGAATTATTGGAAGCCAAAGTGCTTTGTGGCGAAGAACGTTTAGACGACAACAACGACTACTGCTTCAGTTCCGACCTGATGAGCGACGTGCTCACCTTAGGCGACCAGAATCCCATTATCGTAACGGGGTTGTGTACGATGCAGACCATACGCACGTGCGAGATGGGCAACCTCGAAGTCGTCGTCTTCGTGAGAAAAAAGAAACCGACGCCCGAGATGATAGAACTCGCTGAGGAAAACGGTATGATACTGCTTTCGAGCGACTTCTCTATGTTCAAGGCCTGCGGAATCTTATACCAAAACGGCCTCAAGCCACTATTTTAACACTAAAAAAATAAGATTATGCATTTCGAGTACACCGTCATCGAAGGAGATTTTGTGAACGCCGGCTCAGCATCAAGTTCGGTCAAGAAGACGCTGAAGCAGCTCAACGTCTCCCCCGCCATCGTCAAAAGGGTCGTTGTCGCCCTATACGAGGCTGAAGTCAATGCCATTGCGCACGCCTACGGAGGCGTTGTCACCGCCGACATCGAATCCAACCAGATAACGATGCGCGTCATCGACAAGGGTCCAGGCATTCCCGACATCGAATGGGCCATGCAGGAAGGCAACTCCACCGCTCGTCCAGAAGTCCGCGACATGGGTTTCGGAGCCGGAATGGGACTTCCCAACATCAAGAAAAACGTTGACCAACTCAACGTACAATCGACAGTCGGCGTGGGAACGACAGTCGAAATGATTGTAAATCTTTGTTAATTAAAGATTTAACACAGAAAAAAAATTACTAACAATTAAAACTAAGATTATGACATTCTACCACGCATTGCAAGTTGACGAAAACCGCTGTATGGGTTGTTCGCACTGTATGACTTCCTGTCCGACAGAGGCCATCAGGGTGCGGAATGGCAAAGCCGTAATCGACGAGGCCAAGTGCATCGACTGCGGAAACTGCTTCAAAGCCTGCAGCTTCAGAGCCATTTACATCAAACAGGACGACTTTGAATCGATATTCGGGTTCAAGTGTAGGGTCGCGCTGCTGCCGTCGGTGTTCCTCGGGCAATTTCCGCAGGACATAACGGTGTCGCGCATCTACAATATCTTGAAAGAACTTGGATTCACGCATATTTTCGAGACAGATGCCGCCACTTCGATATTCACGATGGCTAAAAACGCATACATTGCGGCTCATCCCGACATCAAACCGCTGATTTCGTCATTTTGTCCGGCTGTGGTAAGACTGATACAGGTTCGTTTTCCGGGATTGGTGGAAAACATCATGCCCATCAAGGCTCCCATCGACATTATGGCCATCTACGCAAGAAGACAGCTAAAGAAACAGATGTCACTTGACGACGATGAAATCGGCATTTTCTACATCACGCCGTGCGCCGCGAAAATAGCCGCCGTGAAGAATCCCGTCGGAGAAGACAAATCCAACGTTGACGGCGTTATCAATATGGACTCGCTCTATAACAGGGTTTATAAGAAGATTAAAGAACAAGGCAAGAACTATCAAGAAATAAAACTGCCGATTCCGCAGCTGTCGTCGGACGGAGTCCTCACCTCGCTGACCAACGGCGAAAGACGACTTTCCAACGTTCCGCATTCTCTTTCCATTGATGAGATACAGAACGTCACGGAATTCCTCGAGAAAGTGGAGAATGACGAAATAGAGGATATTGACTTCCTCGAACTTAGGGCTTGCGACCAGAGTTGTCCGGGCGGAATCCTCACCTGCGATAACCGTTTCCTGATATGCGAGCGTATGTTTGCACGAGCCCGCAAAGTGGCGGAACGCGAACGTAACGGCATTCAGACAAAAGAGCTTCAGGTTGCCGAAGACGCAGATTATCTTCTGAGCCACAGCAGCGTAAGCGAAGTCAAACCACGCTCGATGATGAGCCTCGACAACGACATCTCAAAGGCGATGGAAAAGATGAACCTGATGCGTGAGATTCATAAGAAACTGCCTCAGATTGACTGCGGAGTCTGCGGTGCTCCGACATGCGAAGCCCTCGCCGCCGATGTCGCCTGCGGAAAAGCATCGCTCAAAAACTGCATATTCATCCAAAGAAACCTCGCCACGAAGGGTGAAATCAACAGAGAGGAAATATTGAAGATTATGGAGGAAATCTGGGGCAAAGATATAATGGAATACTTGAAATAGAATAGAGACAACTCCTGTTGCAGGCCGGTTCATAAACTGCCATCGTGATACCTTCGTTGACAAAATCCTTTGAGTATTTTTTCAAAAAGTACTTTTTACGCAGTTGATTTTTGTTGTATTTCTGCAACCCGAATTGCTTGAAAGCAACAAACAGTTAAATACCAAATGAAGAAGACATTCCTCATCCTCGCAGCCATGCTGTGCTGCATCATGCTCAACGCCCAGCAGCCGACGGGCGACGGATCACAAGCCAACCCTTACCTGTTAACCAACTACGCCGACCTGCAATGGTTCGCCGCGCAGGTCAATGGCGGACAAAACGGCATCTGTGCCAAGCTGACCGCCGACATCAACGCCGCCACCTCTGTAGAGACGATAAACGCCATTAAAGAACAGGCCCTCGCTGCCATCGCTTCAGCAATGGTGGTTTATAATTCCGCCCTCGGCGAAATGGGCGAACCTTGCGAGGACTGCCCGAGCGTGGAGGTGACTAAAGGCACGAAGACGGTTAAACTTTATAACCCGGAGAGCGTGAAGTTCAAGAAGGAGTAGAGACTAAAGACTAAAGACTAAAGACTCACGGAAAACGGAAACATTCCGCTGATATTTCTCACGTATATGGAAAAATGTTGTATTTTTGCGGCCAAAACAGAAATATATATTCGCAAATGAAAAAAACTATTTTCAATCTTCCTCGCCCTGACGCTGAGCGCAGGACTGTGGGCACAAGAGAAACAAACGGTGTCTTATCTTTATCCCGTGTACAACACCCCTGATGACCCTAAAAGCGGTATTAAGGAGTGGAAAGAAGGCAGCGTAGAAGCTACCGTAATCGCAAGCACTGTCTTACTAAAAGCCGGCTGGTATGTCGTTTTGGGCAATGATGTAAAAACGCGCAGTATGACTTGCTCGGGCGACGTTCACCTTATCCTTGCCGATGGTGCCAAACTCACAACAAACGCAGAGGGTTCTGGTACAGGTCCCGGTTTGCAGGTGGTAAAAGGTCAGGGAAGTCTCACTGTCTATGGTCAAGCAGCTCAATCCGGTCAACTGATTGCAAAAGGAACAGGAGGTGATAATGCCGGTATTGGTGGTATTGGTGGTAAAGAAAATGGTAAGATCACTATCAATGGTGGTATAATCGAGGCAACCGGAAATTCTTTAAACGATTACGGCGCTGCCGGAATTGGTGGTGGTAATGGTAAAAATGGCTCTGATATTACCATCAATGGTGGCATAGTTACAGCAACTGGTGCTTATCGAGGTGCCGGTATAGGTGGCGGATATTTAGGTAGCGGCTCCAATATCACCATCAATGGTGGCACGGTTACAGCTTATGGTGGAACACGTGGTGCTGGTATTGGTGGCGGATGGAATGCTGAAGGTTTTGGCATCACCATCAATGGCGGTACGGTTACGGCAATCGGAAAAGGTGACAGCGATTGTGCCGGTGCCGGAATTGGTGGTGGCGAGGGTCGCAGGGGCTATGACATCACTATCAATGGCGGTATTGTTATAGCAAACGGATGTTGGGTTGATGAACATAAAAGAAATAGTGATGGTATTGGTTGCGGCAATGGTGGTAATCTTACTTCTACTAACATCAAAGTGGCTTCAACTCATGAAGTAAAAGCAGATAACAATAATCCTCCTTCAACAATGATTGAGAATGACGGTTCCGAAGACCTGGCCGGTAAATTAAAAGGCCAACGCTATGTAACAATCACTCCCTCACTTGAAACCGAAAAAGTCTATGCTATTGCAGCCATTAATGCAAAGCTGGAAGAGATCGACAACGACAATATAAAAGGCATCGCTACCATTGCCATTGCGAGTATCAATGCCGCTACTTCCGTTGCAGAAGTGAATGCCATCAAGGGGCAAGCCCTCTCCAATATTGCTTCCGCCCAAGGGGCGTATTACGACGGCAAAGCCGAAGCCCTCGGCGAAATGGGTGAACCCTGCGACGACTGCCCGAGCGTGGAAGTTACGAAAGGCACAAAGACGGTTAAACTTTATAACCCGGAGAGCGTGACGTTCAAGAAGGAATAGTGTTTAGGGTTTAGGGTTTAGGGTTTAGGGTTTAGGGTTGAGGGTTGAGGGTTGAGGGTTCAAGGCTTAGCAGTTTCCCTGTCCCCTGTCCCCTGTCCCCTGCTCACTGCTCACTGCTCACTGCTCACTGCTCACTGCTCACAGCCCAAGAGGTTGAAAAGTTACTCTCGAGCACCTCGAAATGTTCAGTTCGCTAAACGAATCGGTTCAGAAAGTGCACTGTTTTATTATTTTTTCGATTCACAATGAGCCGATTTTTCAATTGTTTTTTATAATTTTGCACCGTTTTTTCAAAACGATGGATACAAAACGAGAAATATTACAGTTACATGCTGCCGTCAGTCACTCTGTTTAGTGAAGACGAGTTGGCACGTCTCAATGTCTCGCATGATGAATGCCGGTTTTTTATGAACAGAACAACCTATATGCTTTCAAACAAATCTTCATGCAACAATTCGAATTTGCAGTACAAGAGTATTTTTAGTTAATAACTTATATTTAAAAATTCTTAATTATCAGTAACAATGAAACGCTATCATTTCTGTTATCTTCTCATTATCGCCCTTCTGTTCGTCTCATGCAGGAAGGACAACCACAATTCGGACAACACAGGCTACATCCTCAGAGATGAAGTCGTCTTCTCACGTCATAACATCCGTTCCCCGCTTTCGGCTCCAGGCTCCGACCTTGACCGAGTTACACCGTACGATTGGGTGGATTGGGGTGTCGGAACAGCTCATCTCACAGCCCGTGGAGCAAGAATAGAGCAGAAAATGGGAAATTGGTTCCGTGAGGATCTCAACCGGGAGAATCACGACATGTACGCATCACTCAATGCGGACAATACACTTATCTATTCCAACGTAAAGCAAAGGACTATCAGAACTGCCGAAAACTTCCTCGTGGGCTTTGGGAAAGATTTGCAGGTGTATCATCTTCCACAAGACGATGACGGTATGGACCCCCTTTTCCATCCGGCATACACAGTCATGAACGACAACCTTGAAAGACGCATAATCGCAGAAATGAATGAGATTGGTGGTGTGGCGGGAACGGCAGACGAACCCTACAAAGGCATTTGGGCGGCTGTAGAAAAAATCTCGGATGAGATTCGCTATATGGAGGATGTCATCGGTTTCAAGGAGTCTCCATACGCCGAGGAAAATCAACTTGAGCATCTTCCTTTAAAAGAGATGTCCATCATTCTGGAGAAGGGAGAAGAACCAGGGATGACGGGCGACTATAAACTGGTGAACAGCATCGCCGATGCAGTCGTCCTCCAGTATTACGAGACGGGGAAAGCATTCGGAAAAGACATCTCTTTGGATGATATGAGACGAATCGGCAAAGTCAAGACCGTTTACGATGAGGTGATATTTACGACTCCTGCCACTGCAATACTCATATCCAATCCCCTCGTCAAAAAGATAAAGGAGGAGATATGCGATACCACTCGCAAGTTTACCTTCCTCTGCGGCCACGATTCCAATATCGCGTCCATCACGTCCGCCCTCCGCATGAAGTTGCCGCAGACAGCCAATGCTGTTGAGTTCTCCAGCCCTATCGGTTCTAAGATAGTGTTCAGAAGATATAAGAAAGGCAACTCGGAGTTTATAGACGTCAAACTCATTTACGCAGCCGTTTCTCAATTAAGGGAAACGCAGGAAATCTCTATATCCAATCCTCCTATGATTCTTCCGATAGATTTTGACGGCCTTTCAAGAAATGCTGACGGATTCTACAATATGGAAGATGTTATCCAACGCTTTGACGAGACTATTGCTGAATTTGAGAGCCTGGCGAGGTGACTTATACGAGATTGACAGGCTGCCGGTGAAACTTTTGGAGCGAAAGTTGACTTAAAATCTTCCTGACATACAGTCCAACTTGCCAAATAAAAACAGTCCAACTTGCCAAATGGAAACAGTCCAACTTGCCAAATAAAAACAGTCCAACTTGCCAAATAAAAACAGTCCAACTTGCCAAATAAAAAAATTATTTTACTGATTTTCTTGCATTTATAAAAAATAATATTGTATCTTTGCAGTCGTTAAAAAAGTGCAAAAAAACATGAACGAATATCGTCCTCGAGTTGTCGATGAATTACTGCAGGAAAAATTGGATGCAATGGGTGCCGTGTTGGTGGAAGGACCAAAATATTGCGGCAAGACGACCACTGCCGCTCAATGCGCAGGCAGTATCCTGTACGTGGCCGATCCCGCCACCAAACAGAACACATTGTATTTAGCACAAACCGATATGTATCAAGTGTTGGCTGGTGCCACGCCCCGTCTGATAGACGAGTGGCAGTTGATTCCCGAGATTTGGGATGCCGTCCGTTTCACCGTGGATCAACGGGCGGAGGACGGACAGTTTATTCTCACAGGCTCGGCAGTCCCTCCGCAAACGGACAAGATTTCCCACACCGGCACCGGTCGTTTCGCGTGGCTGACCATGCGCCCCATGACCCTTTGGGAGTCGGGCGATTCCAATGGCTCCGTCAGTCTGCAACAGATGTTTCGGAATAACCCAGAACCTCTGCAAGGAACAAATAGTCTGGATTTGTCCCGAATAGCTCATCTTATCTGCCGTGGCGGTTGGCCTCAGACACTGAGCAAACGTACAGCCAACGCCCAATTGGTTCCTGTGCGCGAGTACTTCGAGGCGGTTGTGAGGTCTGACATCTCACGTGCGGACGGCGTGACGCGCAATGAAGAAAGGGCAAGACGCCTCATGCGTTCATACGCCCGTCATCAAGGAAAGCAAGCTACATTGGGCACACTGCTTGCCGACGTGAAGGTGAATGACACGGATACATTGACAGAAGACACGGTGCAATCTTATCTGAACGCGCTGCGTAAGATATTTGTCATTGAAGACATGGCGGCATGGAGCCCCAATTTGCGTAGCAAGACTGCATTGCGGACTTCCGACACCCGGTATTTTGTGGATCCGAGCATCGCGACTGCCGCTTTGGGTGTCGGCCCTGAAGACTTGATAGACGACATCAACACATTGGGGCTGCTCTTTGAGACGCTTTGCGTGCGCGACCTGCGTGTCTATGCGGAAGCGATAGGTGGCAGGGTTTATCATTATCGTGACAAGACCGGTCTGGAATGCGATGCCGTCATTCATCTGAGAAACGGGAGATATGGTTTGGTCGAGATAAAATTAGGCGGCGAGGCGTTGATAAATGAAGCCGTGGCGTCGCTGAACAAATTGGAGAACAGGATTGACACTGACAAATTAGGTTGTGCATCGTTCAAGATGGTACTGACGGCTGTCGGCCAGTACGTTTATCGCCGTCCGGATGGCGTGTGCATCGTTCCCGTCGGCTGCCTGCGCCCTTAGAAGGGTTTGAAAGGTTTGAAAGGTTAAGAGAGTAAAGAGAGGTCAAAAGGTTTAAAGGGTTCATTGCTAATGGCTAATGGCTAATGGCTAATGGAAATATTCCGCTGATATTTCTCACGTATATGGGAAAATGTAGTATTTTTGTAGCCGAAATTATTAAATGGCATTTTATAGATATACCAAAATTTATTAAGCGATATATTAAATGGACAAACAGATTTTTAAACGAATCATTTTATAAAATCAGCAGGAAATTGTTGAACGCTCGCTCTTTCAACGCTCATTGAGTGTAGCAGACAATATGAATTATGCTTTCATAGGCGTGCGGGCAAGTCATACGCGCTCTATCAGCACATTCAGCATTTGGTGGCCGTCGGACACCGCCCTGAAGAGTTTCTGTATCTGAACTTTGAGGATAACCGATTGGAAAACTTTGTAAATGAAGACTTCGACCGGTTGCTTGACGCATACGCGGAAATGTATGATTATAAGCCGATGCTGTTCTTGGATGAAATACAGATTATAGCAGGCTGGGAGAAATTTGCCCGCAGAATGGCGGATAATAAATACACTATATGCCTCACCGGCAGCAATGCACAGATGCTCAGCAGTGAGTTTATGACTACGTTGGGCGGACGTTTTTTGGAGAAGGATATATACCCGTTCAGTTTTAAAGAGGTGATGGGCTATTTGGATGTTCCCTTTGATGAGCTGGCGCTATTATCTACCAAGGGACGTGCCAAAATGATTAAGAACTACAACGACTACTTGCTATGGGGAGGAATGCCGGAATCCATTGGGCAACAGGACAAACGGGGCTATATCAGCAGCACCTATCAGAAAATCTATTTGGGAGACATCGCCTCGCGTAATAATATCAGCAATACAGTGGCACTCCGGCTGATGATCAAGAAGTTGGCTGAGAGCGTGAGACAGCCGATTTCATACACACGCCTTGCAAATATTGTTTCATCCATTAGCGGAAAAGTAACCGTGCCAACTATTGCCGGATATGTCGGGTATTGCGAAGACGCGTGGCTGATACTTCGTTTGCGAAATATGGCGGCGGCGTTAAGCGAGAAGGAGAGTATCTGCAAATACTATTTCGTGGATAACGGTGTATTGAACCTTTTCCTGTTAGGTGGCGAGACAGCCTTACTGGAAAATATGGTTGCCTTGCAACTCTTCCGTCTGTTTGGACATGACAAAGATAACGACACCGTCTATTTTTACAACAGCAATGGTTATGAAGTTGACTTTTACGTTCCCGAACAAAAATGGGCGATACAGGTATGCTATTCCATACATGACATGGAAACTATCAAGCGCGAAATGACTGCACTTGCCAAACTGCCCAAGGCTGTGGAATGCGAGCGCAGAACCATCTTCACGTTTGATGAAGAGACATCTTTCCAAGATAATTTCGGTACGGTAGAGGTCATCCCAGTCTGGAAATGGCTGCTTGATAATTAGTTAAAAGGTTTAGAAGGGTTAAGAAGTTCAGATGTTCAGAAGTTCAGATGTTCAGATGTTCAGATGTTCAGAAGTTCAGATGTTCAGATGTTCAGAAGTTCAGATGTTCAGATGTTCTGAAGTCAAAAGGTCAAAAAGTCAAAAAGTCAAAAGGTTTAAAGGGTTCATTGCTAATGGCTAATGGCTAATATTCCGCTGATATTTCTCACGTATATGGGGAAATGTTGTAACTTCGCGGCTAAAACAGAAATATATAGTCGCAAATGAAAAAACTATTTTCAATTTTCCTCGCCCTAACGCTGAGCGCAGGACTGTGGGCACAAGAGAAACAAACGGTGTCTTATCTTTATCCCGTGTACAACACCCCTGATGACCCTAAAAGCGGTATTAAGGAGTGGAAAGAAGGCAGCGTAGAAGCTACCGTAATCACCAATGCTTCTGCTACTTTGAATGCCGGCTGGTATGTCGCTTTGGGCGGTGATGTAGAAACCCGCAATCTATCTTGCTCTGGCGACGTTCACCTTATCCTTGCCGATAATAGCTTCCTTGCTGCAGCCGATGGAAATGAAACCCCCGGCATCCAAGTATCGGGCGAAGGCAACTCCCTCACTATCTACGGTCAAAAGAATCAAACTGGTCGGCTGATGACACACGGTCGTGGAAATTCTGCCGGAATAGGTGGCAAGGACAGAAAAGAAGGTTCTAATATCACCATCAATGGCGGTGTGGTTGAGGCACAATGTCACGGTTTTGCTGCCGGCATCGGTGGAGGGAATGAAGGAAACGGATATAATATTACCATCAATGGCGGTGAGGTTGACGCAATGGGTGGTATCGGTGGAGGAAAAGAAGGAAACGGATATAATATTACCATCAATGGCGGTGAGGTTAACGCAATAGGTGGTATCGGTGGCGGAGAAAAAGGTGAGAGCCATGACATCTTTGTGGCAAGTTCAGTCCTTCTCAAGGCAGGTGTACTATATGCTGAAATAGAAATACCACATTATACCGGCTATGATATGGCTGACATTTTAAAGGGTAAGTTTTCTGTAAAAGTAGAAAAAGGTAAATCCGCAGCCTATGCTGAAGGTGAAGCCGCCGGTTATGCTCGCGGTTTCGAGGACGGCCAAGCCGAAGCCCTCGGCGAAATGGGCGAACCTTGCGACAACTGCCCGAGCGTGGAGGTGACGAAAGGCGACAAGACGGTCAAACTTTATAACCCGAAAAGCGTGACGTTCAAGAAGACGGAAGACAAGTGATAACTTTCTTTTCCAACCTTCTGCCCCACACGAGAAGCATCGACATACACCATCGCGACAGAAGCATCCAGAAGAAATAGCCACCGGCGGCCGTAAACAGAGTCAAATCTTCGAGATTGCTGTGTGACACGCCGATATGATGATTCAACAGGTCGTTGTCATCCTTCGTCGTATTACCGCGTTCAGTCTCGTCAATCATCACGGCACTGCCGTACGCGAGACCGAGTGTGTTTGCGACAAGCCAGAGAAAGGCCGTCCTCGGCGGAAGCCCGAAAAACCTCATCACAGGGCTGAGCATTCCGGCAATCTTCGCGATGATACCGAACTCCGAAAGTATTCTCTGCAACACGGTCAGAAGATAAACCAACACGACCATCAGGATGATGTTTTTCAAAGTCTTGACAGCCCAATCCGACAACAGCGTCATAAAACCGACATCATCAGTATTGACGACCGAAGCCGAAACACGTGACGTGTCTTCAGGCATTATCAGGTTGAGGATGAAGGCTAAAAAGAAAGCGGAAAGTGTTCTTATACAGACGATTCGCATCACCGAAGAACCCGTCTTATGCTGAACGGAAGTCTCGACAATCATATTATGCGCGCAGAGAATCATCACCGAGAGGATGGTGATGGAGCGGCGGCTGATGTCGAGAGTAGTTATGACGGCGAGTGCCGAATAGCAGTTGACGAAATAACCTGTCACGAAGGCGAGCGAGGCCTCACCCGGGAGTCCGAAACAGCCGAATATGGGAGTCAGCCAGCGCGACAGCCATCCGATAACACCGACATATTGCAGGATGAATATCACAAACGAGACGCCGACCATCAGTTTGGCGAGCCACCATATCGTGCGGAAGGCAGACGGCGAAGCTTCTTTTATACAGGAAATAAATCGACCTGACATAATGTTTAAGATTCTAAGACAATCAGAAATTCTTCATCTTCTCGAGAGCCGTTTTCAGGACGGAACGCGGGCAGGCGATATTCATACGGAGATGATTTTCACCTTCTCTGCCAAATTCGTGACCGGGATTCAGTCCGAGGCCGATTTCATAAACCATCCGGCGGTTGAGCTCTTCATCAGAAAGGCCGTATCCGCTGAAGTCTAACCAAAGAAGATATGTCGCTTCGGGCTTGTGCACTCTGACTTTCGGCATCTCGCGACGGATGAAATCGACAGCGAAATCAGCATTGTCTTTGAGATAATTCAGGAGTTGTGCCAGCCATGGTTCGCCGTGAAGCATTGCCGCGCGCGTAGCCTCCTTGCCGAGCACGTTGCCGAGGTCAATCTCCGTATCATGGACGAAGCCGACATATTTTTCGCGAAGCGCGTCATTCGGAATAATTATCGACGAAGTTGCCATTCCCGCGATGTTAAATGTTTTGCTTGCTGCGTGGGCGGTTATGCTTATTTTTTCAAACTCCGGACTAAGTGAGGCAAAAGGAATATGTTTGAAGCCCGGCAGGACAAGGTCGCAATGTATCTCGTCGGAGATGACCAAAAGATTGTTTTTCAGGCATATTTCACCGAGGCGCTGAAGTTCGTCTCTCGTCCAGCAACGCCCGACAGGATTATGAGGATTGCTGAGGATGAGCATCTTGGCATCTTCAGCCTGTTTTTCAAGAAGGTCGAAATCCATCTCATAACCGTGGTCGGAATCTTTGAGAGTATTGGTGATAAGCCTGCGTCCGTGGCTTGCGACGGAATGAATGAACGGCGGATAAACGGGAGTCTGGATGATAATGCCGTCACCGACTGACGTAAGTCCCATCACAGCCATATTGATAGCCGCGACGACGCCCGGAGTGTAGGAAATCCATTCCCTATCGACTTTCCAACCATGGCGGCGAGTAATCCAGTCGGCGACAGCCTGATAATAACCGTCGTCGCGGAAAGTATAACCATAGACATCGCCTTTTGCACGAGCAATGACGGCATCGCGAATAAAATCCGGAGTGCGGAAATCCATATCGGCGACCCACATCGGGAGAACATCGGCACGTCCGAAGACAGCCTTGCATAAGTCATACTTGACCGAGAAAGTACCTCTGCGGTCGATAATTTCATCAAAATTGTAAATCATAATTCATTTTTCTTTTTTTCTTTACCAAACACGGCCAATCCGCCCGTCAGGAAGGCGCAGATAGCACCGATCCAGACGCATGCCGAGATTCTTCCCGCCTGCACGAGCATATTGATAAAAGGCATTCGAACCGTCCTCAGTATCTGATCGGCCAACAGACAGTCCGACTGCACGTCCTGCTGCCTGAATCCATTACGTTCAATCACCTCCACCTGATATAAAACGACACAGGAATTCATCTTTAAAACATAGATTATCAGGCATATAACGATCATCCAAATGATATTGGGAGACACAGCCAGCATAAGCAGCGCCGCACTGATAACGGCAGTCTGTACCATCAAAGACCGCCTTGTGCCGATGGAAGAATAAAAATCGTTGAGCGGCTTGCGCAGCAGTAAGTTCATGGCAAGGCCTATCACGATAATATTGGAGAGCATAAGCGGAGAAATGCCACATTCAGAGGCATACAGCGGGAAAATGAAGTCCAAGTAACCGAACAACAAGGCCATCGGGAGCAGCACAAACCAGACGACGCTGATTCCATCGCGCAGGATGAAGAATTTGAACGACGCCACCATGTCGCGCCAATGAGGAGTATCGTCTTCCGTTTGATTATCTTCCTTAGAAATGCCGCTCAGCGTAACGGCACTGACGCCGATGAGCATGGCGGACAGCAAGATGGCAACGACATACAGAACAATGGGATTAAGGTATTGGATAATATAGCCGCCGAGCAAGATAGCCAAAACGTTGATGGTATTGCCGACGGTCTGTTTTTCATTAAACAGTTTCGCACGGTCCGACTTATCTTTGACTGACGCGCCTAAACTATGTGACACCACGGTCAAGACATTGCCGGCCGACGCTCCGGAAAGGAATTTCGCGACATAAAACAGATAAACATCCGTATAAATCAAAGCGACGACCATCAGCACATAAGAAAACATGTTCACGCACGATGCGGCGATGCCCACATTCCGGATGCCGAACCGCGTATAAGCCATCTTAGTAAAGGGCACCATCACGACGCTGCCTACCGAATAGACCATCAGGACAATAGCCGTGACGGAAGCGACATCACCAATAGAGCCGCCTGCCGCAAAATACGGGATGATAAACACCATAAGCGAACGGTCCACTTCCCTGAACCACACTATCAGAGAATAGAAAGTCGGGAACAGCTGCTCCTTGGCGTAAGGAAGAGACTCGCGACGACGGCGGGCATATTCGGAGAAGCTGCGGCGTATGGCGTTCACGAAGGTAAACAGCGTATAAACGCCTATCAGGATGCTCAAAAGAGAAAGAAACTGCCCGAAGGCTTTTTCCCTTTGGTTGAAGCGTAACTGCCTTTCGGGAAGCACGGATATGATTTTGGCGACGATTTTCCCTGCTTTGTCTATGACATTGCAGGCTGCACCGCGGAACTGCTCGTTATAGGCCGTTACTACGGTGTCCGTGCCGTCGATGTCCGGCGCATCCCATTCCGTTGAGGCCATATAAGCCGGTCTGCCCGTGGATTCCTTATCCATGTTATCAACCAATTGGCGCACAACACTGTCACCTTTGTACACGACGGCCACATAGTACTCATTGCCGTTATATCGGCTTGACTTGGCAAGTATAGTATGCAAATCGGTCAACTGCTCCACGACGTGCGGCTGCATGAGACAGCTGTCCGTATTACAGGCCGACAAAGTCTGCACTAACCCCATATAATTATGCTCTGTCACATACGCCAACAGTTCCGTCTGATAGACCATCATCTGGGTCAATTCCGACTTGGTCTGCCGGAAAATGTGATAAGTGTAAAACGCCACGATTCCCGCCGCCAACAAAACGACGGCTATGACAACACCTATCGTCTTATTGTATCTGTAACGAAAAAACCTGTATGCAAAAAATATGATTATCACTCCAAGAGTCAACAGAGACAACCAAAACAATATATTGACGACGGCATAGTGGGAAGAATACGCAATAGATATTGCATCGGAAGGCTCAGCAAGCATAATATTCGTGTAGTCTTCATCGGACAGGCTGACGGATTTTGCACACCCGCTTCCCGAGACATATTCGTACATTTTCCCATATAGACTTGACACATACAATACGGAGTCTTTCCCCTGCTTGACTTCGATTATCGGCTCGCTCAAACACACGCTGTCAGTCACCGTTGCGCCGTCATCGCCTAAAGAAATGGTTTTCAGCACATTATCTTCGATACGAACGAACGACAGATTCTTTTCGTCACGAATAAACAACTGGTTTAGATTGCCAAAAACAATTTCGTCTGTATATATATTATCGGTAATAGTGCGCACGCATTTGCCCGACTTGTTATAAAGCCGAATCTGTTCGCGAACAATATGTTGATTCTCTATCGTTACGACGTTGGCGTAAATAAATTCGTCTTCGACGTAAAGCATTGTTATGCGGTCATGCGGATGATCGGCGTTGTTAATTTTTACGGTACGCTGTAGTCTGCCGTCGTCGTTCATAATCAGAAGAACGCTTCCAAATCGGTCGGCGACTGCGCGCGGAGAACCCGACGAGTCTATGACTAAAGCCGTAGGATTATTCGTTTTAAGGGTAAAGGTGAAAGGGTTGGCGTGAAATTTCCCGATGCCGCCCACGGCAATGATTAAAGCCAAGGCGAGTAAAATCCAAAAGAAGCGTCTCTTCTTGTTCACACATTTCATAACGATAAAAAAACATGCCTGATTGATTGTGCAAAATTACTGTTTTTTTTGCTAAAGGCGGATTAATAAATTCTAAAAGTTCAACTTGAAAAGTCATATAATTGGGACAAAAAAAAGAAGCCTTACAATCGGATATTTTTTTATTTTTGTGGATTCTATGAAAAGGAAAATTTTTATATTATTATTTCTGATAATCAACACTTTATCTATATCTGGACAAAACAAATCCAGTATTTTCGGCGTTGTACGCGACACCGAAGGCAACCCGTTGACGGGAGTAACGATTTATATTGAATCGATTCAGGGCGGCACCTCGACCGACATTGACGGAAAATATGAAATCACACTGCCCGACGGCGAATACGAGTTTCGTTTTTCATTTATCGGATACATCACGCAAAACCACAAGATAAAGGTTGCGAGAGGAAGCAAAAAATTCAACGTGATGTTACAAGCCGACAACGAGATGCTGCAGGAAGTAGTCGTTTCGAGCAAACGCGCCGATGCCAACATCAAGGAGATGGCCATGAGCGTCCAGAAGCTTGAGATGCAGCAGATAAAGAAGATTCCCGCCCTACTTGGCGAAGTCGATGTCATCAAGGCCGTGCAGCTTCTGCCTGGCGTTCAGGCCGCTTCAGAAGGCTCGTCGGGATTGACCATTCGCGGCGGCTCCCCCGATCAAAACCTCGTTTTATTTGACGACGCGCCCATCTACAACGCGTCGCACTTCCTCGGATTCTTCTCCGTGTTCAACAACAACGTCGTGAAAGACGCAACACTCTATAAAGGCGACATCCCTGCTTCATATTCGAGCCGACTATCATCAGTCCTCGATGTGAGTACTTACGACGAAGTGTTCGACGTGCCGACTATCAACGGCGGAATCGGTATCCTAACAAGCCATCTGACCATCAAGACACCAGTTTTTAGAGACAAGACTTCAATCATGTTGGGCGGCAGAACGACATACGCAGGACTCTTCCTGCCATTTCTTGGCGACAACCTCAAGGACAAAAACCTCTACTTTTTCGACCTTAACGCAAAGATAACGCACGTCTTCAACAAAAACAACCGCCTCTATATTTCAGGATATTACGGCAACGATATGTTCAAGATGAGCGGAACGGCATCAATAAAATACGGAAACGCTGCCGCGACAGCAAGATGGAACCATATCTTCAACAGTAAGACGACTTCAAACCTGTCACTCATCTTCTCCGACTACAAATTCAACGTCGATGTCATAACGAACCCGTTCAACTTTAACGTCACAACGGGAATACGCGACTACACAGCCAAATACGACGTATCGATATTGTGGAACGACAACATCACAAGCAAACTCGGCGTATCAACGACGCTTCACAAGATAAATCTCGGCAAGTTGAAGGACGAAGGCGGAGCCATAACCGTGTATTATGAACTCGACAACGATTGGAAATCAACACGTAACACTCTCGAACACGCAGCTTATTTCACTAACGACCACAAGATAACGGAGGCTTTCTCTATTCGTTACGGACTGAGGCTCAGCTTCTTTCAGAATATGGGAGAAGAAAAGTTCTTCAAATTCAACGAACAGTATCAACAAATTGGAGAAATCGACTACAAAGACTGGGAGATTTTCCACACGGAATGGAATCTCGAGCCGCGTTTTGCAATGAAATACGAGCTCAGTCCACTGTCATCGGTGAAGGCTTCATATTCGCGCACGGTTCAATACGCGCAAGTCGCCTCTAAATCAACCGGCGGACTGCCACTCGACGTCTGGTTTCCGGCAAATCCCAACATAAAGCCACAGTTGTGCCATCAATTTGCGGCTGGTTATTTCAGAAACCTTTTCGACAATAAAATAGAGACATCCGTCGAAGCCTACTACAAAATCCTCGACAACGTCATCGACTTTCTACCTGATGCAGACTTGATAGCAAACGACGAGATTGACGGCGAGATAAGAAGCGGCAAAGGGCGAAGTTACGGCATCGAGTTTCTCATACGCAAAGACGTCGGCAAGCTCACAGGCTGGTTTTCATATACTTACAGTCGTTCATTCCGCACTATAAAGGAAATCAACTTTGGAGACGAATACAATTCGCCTTTCGACCGTCCGCACTGCGTCAGCATCGTCCTCAACTACCCTTTGTCGCATTCCGTCGATATATCGGCAAACTGGGTTTATAGCACCGGACAGCCTATAACGGCTCCGTATGCAAAATACAGCGTCGGCGGCCAGACTTACGCGATATATAACGGCTCGCGCAACAGAAGCCGCTACCCCGACTATCACCGCCTCGACCTGTCACTCACGTGGAAAGTGCCTACCAAACGCCGCTGGCAGAGCGAATGGAACTTCTCCATCTACAACGCCTACGGACGGCACAACACGTGGGCCATCATCTTCGACACCGGCGAAAACGAAACCATCGACACGAAAAAGATATATTTGTTCACTATCATTCCTTCGGTGACCTATAACTTCAAATTCTAATGAATATGAATATGAAAAAATTGATATATCTGCTTATACTCATCGCCGTCATCGTCTCAGCCTGTAGTGAGCACATCAATATGGAGACGGAAAGCGGTCCCCAGATGACGGGCATCTTCGGCATAGTGACGGCAGAATATAAGCACCATACCGTAAAAATAACGAAGACGATGCCTTTTTATTCGACCGATTCAGCCGAATGTATAAGCGGAGCCAGCGTCTTCGTCTATGACGACACCGACACCATGATGTATGTGGAAACCGAAAAAGGTCTTTACGAGAGCGAGACGGCTTTCGCGGGACGGCACGGCGTCACCTATCATCTCGATGTCACGACGTATGGTGCAAGCGAAGACGAGACGCAACATTTTACCGCCGAATGTCTCATGATGCCCAATATCGACAAAATCGACTCAATCAGAATCGGGAAATACAAACTCGGCGAGTTGGAATTTAAACACAGATTGGGCGTTTATCCTTATTTTCAAAGCCTCCCCGACAAAAACATCTACTATATGGGGCGACTTATGAAAAACGACACTCTTATTAGCGATACTATAACGGAATGCGTCGTTGCCTCAATGGAAGGCTTTTCCGGAATGTATTTCAACGGGCCGGAGATGGCGGCACTCTCCGGAGAAATAGCGGCCTATTCCCTCGACCAGAGACTTCAAGATGAAGAACTCCACGACGGCGACAAGATAACGCTGTTAGTCGGTACTATCACAAAAAAATATGCTAACTATATAAGCGACATATCGTCAAGCAACGGCAGTAACCCAATGATGGGAATGCCATCTAACGTGAGTACGAACATTCATCCGTCAGACAAGGCGGTGGGATTTTTCACTGCTTATTCGGAAGTGTCGTTCACCGACATCTACCACGAGGAAGAGGAAGAAGAGTGATTTACTCAAGTGCGATGGCTATGGCAGAAGCCTGAGGCCCGACCTTTCCGACTAACATAGGCGACGGATCTGATACGAAAAGAGGTTCCCTGCCTGTGAGTTCGCGCATAAACGACGTATAAGCCTCCATCGCCTCCATGTTGTCAACGTGAGCAAGACTATAGTTCCAAATCTTCTTCCCTTCGACAAAATTGCGGATATACTCCAAAATATGGCGGCGGTTGGTTTTCTTAAGAAAATCAATCCTTAGCTTCGTGAGTTTTCTTTCAGAAGAGAAATAAATTATCGGCTTCAGCCCGATGAATGACGTCAGAGTGCCTTTTACAGAGCCTAAACGACCGCTGTTAAGCAAATATTTCGTCGTCAAGCACGAGATGAAGATTCTATTTTCGCCGCTCCACGCCTTCGTTTTTGCGATAACTTCATCAAAATCAGTTCCTTTTTCTATTTCTTCAGCGACGCGTACGAGAAGCAGTCCCAAACCGCATGTCGCACTGTTTCCATCAACAACGACAATCCTCTTACCCGTTTCACGGCTCACGGTCTGCGCGGCACGACGGCTGTTTTTCTGCGTACCGCTCAACGAATCGCTCAAATGTACCGCGATGACGGCATCACAATATTTCGTCATCGACATATAACGGTCGTAAAAAGCCTTAAAGCAAGGTTGCGCCGTAGTCGGAACACACTTATTCTCAAGAAGCCTCTCGGTAAAGCGTTTCGACGTGATGCCGATATGGTCAACATAACACTCATCACCGATGTTTATTGTCAGCGGAACGACCTCTATCAGATATTTGTCTAAAAGTTCCTGTGGAAGGTCGTTACTCGAATCCGTGAGAATGCCGATACGAAGATGTTTTGAAGCGACTTCCTTTTCGCGTTGAAGGTCACGAATATTCTGACTTGCGGCAAAACCGTGTTTCTGAAGAGCCTCCATAACATTCCATGGCTCGTCGCTATCGATATGGACGCGCATTTTTTCAGGAAAGCCCTTTATTATCAGGTTATTCCCCATCATTTCGACTTCGTCGCGAAGAGTTTTTTCCGTAAGATTCTGACCGATAATAAGTGTGTCAACGCAATAACGTTTTGCTACAGACGAATGATTTATCTTGTCGAAATCGGCGGTTTTGATGATATGATAATCGGTTATTGAGAAATTTTTATCTGAAAAGATGCCGTCAACGAGTCCTTTTATGAATATCGCCGCACCTTTTGCGCCTGCGTCCACTGCGTTTTTATCGTTACATTTCGCCGAATCGTCGGCTATTTTCTCAGCGACGGCGACGCTCGACGTCAAGAGTGCCCTGTAGTTCGATTTATCTGATTTTTCAAGGTATTCGCCCCATTTTTCGATAACTTCGCCTATCGTTCCCTTCATTGAATCAGACAAGATAACGACCACGTGCCTGGCTGCTTTGACGAACATCTCAATTAAAAACGACTCGTCAACAGCGTTTCTGTTTTCGCAATTCAGATAAAGGCCGTTCAAAAGATGACCTATGATATTACCTGAACCGCCACGCGCGCCGTTCATAGCGGCGTCAGCGATATTACCGAGTGCCACGGAAACGCTTTCGTCGGGTTGCGACACGCTGACCACGCTTCTCATCGTATCGGCCATGTTCGTCCCCGTGTCCTTGTCGGCGACAGGATAAATGTTTATTTCATTAAGATAATTTTCAGACTTTATCAAGGCTCGCGCGCCCTGCAACACAATTTCGTATATGTAGATTCCGTTTATCATACTTTATGACTTTTCATTCAACGACACTGCCTGCGCTGGCGGACGGCCTCAAAGGTCACGACTGCCGCGCACACCGACACGTTAAGCGAATCGGCTATGCCGTTCATTGGAATAATGATGTTTTTATCTGCCGCATCGACCCACTGCTGCGATATACCCGTCGCCTCAGTGCCCATGACTATGGCGCAGCCTTTTCTGAAGTCGGCTTCGAGATAGTCGATTGATGCCTTCAAATACGTACAATATATAGTTATATCATTATTTTTCAACCATTTAATACACTCATCGGAAGAACATGCGAACAATGGAACGCTAAAGATACAGCCGACACTCGCTCTGATGGCGTTAGGGTTAAAAAGATCTGTGCGGCTGTCGGCGATAATCACGGCATCGGCTCCGGCGGCATCGGCAGTACGCATCACGGCTCCGAGGTTGCCCGGCTTCTCAACCGTTTCCAACACTATTATCAGCGGATTCCTTTTCGGATGAAAATCATTCAACGACGCATATTTCGGTATCATCACTGCAAGAAGGCCGTCACTTCCTTCGCGATAAGCCATCTTATCGAAGACTTCCGCCGTAACTTCTTCCAAACAATTGCACGGTATTTCAATCTTTTGTGTCGCTATTTCTGGACAAACAAAGAGAATATCTGCTACAAAGCCGCATTGAACGGCACGTTCTATCTCGCGTTTTCCCTCAACGATGATACGGTTCTGCGAGCGTCTTTCGGATGATTTCCCAAGACGCACGACATTCTTTACCTTATCGTTATTTCTGCTGGTTATCATCTCGTTTCTTTCATCAATAATATTTTATGTTGGCCTTGCGACAATATCAGTCCGAAGATGACCATTATTATGCCGATTACTTTCTGCCAAGCGAAAGTCTCTCCGAAGAAGGCAAATGATATAATAGCTGTAAAAACAGGTATTAGGTTAGAATAGACGTTGGCTTTTGCGGCACCGAGACGACCGAAGAGAAGTGTCCAGATCAAATACGCCACCGAACTTGCGAAGACGCCGAGTAGCAGCAGCGGCACTATGTAATTTTTGACGGCGAGAACATCCGTTGACGGTGGAAACACGCTCCCCAGCAAGCCTTTTTCCGTAATAACGACAAGCGGAATAAAGTATATCATACCTATCATATTCTGCGTCATCGTCACTGTCAGAGGATTATATATCAATGCTAATTTCCTAAGCAAAAGACTATATCCGACAGCCACGACGACGGCTGCCAAGAGGAAGGCTATGCCTATCGTCGTTCCGGCGAGTTCCATATTCTTACCGACGAGCATCATCATAACGCCGAGGAACGACACCAAAAAACCCACGACATTCCACGCGGTCATCTTTTCTTTGAGGAAGATGCAGGCTGCCAAAGTACCAAAAAGCGGAATCGTGGCGATGATTGCCGAACAGACTATGGGTGATGTTCCCTTCAGTCCGTAGCCTTCACAGATAAAATAAAGAAAGGGCTCGAACATGGCGGCGAGTGCGAAAAGTTTCAGATGTTCGCGGCGTATCTTCTGTTTCTTTCCCGTGATGCTGAGTGTTATATAAAGGACGATGCAGGAGATGACAAGGCGCAGGAATATCGTCGTCGTCGGGTTGAGGCTGGCATAGACCTCATTCGACCAGATAAACGACAAACCCCAGCAGAGCATACCGAAGACGCCAAGTATATGTACTATTCCGTTCCCTTTCATAAAGAGACTGCAAAGGTAGGAAAAAAAAGCGAAAGTCCGGCGCTCCGCGCCGGACTTTCATAATATTGAAAACGAGCAGAAAATTATTTGGTTCTGACGACCAAATATTTGGTTATACTCCAGAATGACTCTGGATCATTTATCTTCAGCGTGTTGCCTTCAACAGTGAAGGAACCTGCCGGATGTGAAGAATAGACTCTTCTGATTTTTCCTTCAAACGTCACCTCGTTGAGGTCGCGTTTGTCAGCCTTTGTGAAGGCTTCGGTAGGAACGTTCTTCTTGAGAATTTCTCCTGAAGCAAGGATGCCCTTCGCCCTGAGTTCTTTTCTCACAGCTCCGATGTAGTAAACGACGTTCATATCGTCAGTCTGATTCTTGATGAACTCTTCCTGCTTCTGATTCTTAGCATTCAGTTCGGCCACATTTGTATTGAGGGCGGCGACCTGAGTGTTGAGACCTTCTATCTGAGCGTCCTTCTGGTTGAGTTGTTCCTGCATCTGAGCAATCAGAGTTTCCTTCTCTGTAATCTGAGCCTGAAGTTTCTTGATGGTGTTACGGAGATAGCCGTTGTCATTTTTCGACTTCTTGAGAACCTGCTCAAGTGAATCAAGTTTCGCATGATTGGCTGCCATAACGTCCTTTATCTGAATAAGTTCAGCTGAAAGACGTTCTCTGGTGACTTCGCCTTCGTTCATCATTTGGACGAGACCTTCTGCATCGCGAATAGCCTGAAGGTTGTTTTCGACTTCGCTGATGACGGCATTGGCCGTGTTGTACTCGTTCTCAAGCTCCTGATACTGAGCCGTAAGAGTCTCTTTTTCGGCAAGAAGCTGTTTGTACTTCTTCGAACTCTCAACGCACGAGGTAAGCATCACTGCTACCAAGGCAACTGATAAAATTGTAAGTGTCTTTTTCATTGATTATGATTTTTTTATTAAAACTTGATTTTTTACTCGTTTTCAAGTCTCAAGTGTTCAAATTTTATTCCAAATTTATTTTTCTTATTTTTTATTCTTTTTTGATTGAATATCAATATACTTTATTTTAACAAAACTTACCCACCCTTTCTTCAACCGTGGAAATTTGTGGAAGCATTTCCACAAAAATCAACAAATACACACAGCTTAAAAAAAATTAACGGCAAAAAATCCGGTGCAAAATTACGACATTATGGGTAATTTTGCAAAAAAATTCAACTTTACATGCATATTTTATCTAAATCTACCTATATAAAAGGCGAACAATGTGAAAAACTTCTTTATCTGACGAAAAACCGGCCATTTCTGCGAGACAAACTGTCGATAGAGCAAAGGACTAAGTTTCAACGCGGTACTGATGTGGGAATTATCGCTCAATCGTTATTTCCCAACGGCATCAACATGTCGCCTTCGCGACCCAACTTCTTGCAGCAAAAGGCCGAAGAAACCGCAAAAAACATACAGAATCCCGACATCAAAACGATGTACGAGGCCGTCTTCATCTACGAAGGCACACTCATTATGGTCGATATAATGACGCGCGACGGCGACGGCTGGCGTATAATAGAGGTAAAAAGTTCCATGTCGCTGTCGCAAACATATCTGAAAGACGCGGCGCTGCAATATTACGTACTGAAAGGCTGCGGAATTCACATCTCCGACATGCAGCTGATGTACATCAATAAAAACTACATTCGACACGGCGACATCAACTTGTCAGAACTCTTCATCGCAGAATCCGTCGTTGATTTTGCATCCGATTACGCAAAAACAATTGAACGCAATATCGACAAGTTCAAAAAAATGCTCACACAACCGCACAGCCCCGACATTATTCCCGGAGAACAATGCGAAAATCCATATAAATGCGACTTTTACGGCTTCTGCCACGGTCTGAAGAAAGGGAAAACGCCAATAAAGAAAAACACTCAGTATTCTATTGATTATAAAACCTTTTTCTCACTTTTTCATATAAAAAACGAGGTCTATAGGTCAAATTGCAGGATGCAGCACCATTCAACCCCTTGTAAATACAG
>JAKSNC010000011.1 GCA_024400195.1 Bacteroidales bacterium | reverse complement strand
TCGAAATGACATACAATATAATTATCATTGTAAGAAATCAAAACAGCTTCTAAAGATTTTTATGTATCTGTAGCGAAAACAAAGGCAAAAATAGTTTCAAACTAAGGAAATAAATTCGTATTTTTGCCGTTTATTACAGGTTGTAAAAAAACTGTTTTTTTCAGATGAAGAGAGTAACCGCACGCTGTTTTTTGATTCTAATGACTTTTATGCTCGGCATTTCTTTGAAAGGTCGTGCCCAAGTTATAGAAATCGGACTTAACGGAAGTGCATCGTTCTATATGGGAGACATTAATCCGAACAAGATATTTGACGAAACGCAGATAAGTTGGGGTGTGCTTGCGCGTTACTATGAAAGTTCACGATGGGCTTTCCGTCTGTCTTACAACAACATCAACATTGAGGGAAGCGATGAAAAAGTCAAATATCGCGAAGAAAGAGGCCTCGACTTCAAAACGAACATCCACGACTTCAGCCTTGTGGCGGAATTCAACTTCTTCAATTACAAAACCGGAAGCAAGAAGAATTTCATATCGCCGTACATTTTGGGCGGAGTCGGCTTCATAATGTTCACGCCGAAAGCCATGGACGGAACAAAACTTTCAGGACTTCATACAGAAGGCGAGTCGTACTCTACTTCAGCAGTCACAATACCATTCGGCGTAGGAATGAAATGCAGCGTCTCAAAAAAAATATGCCTTGCTTTGGAATGGCGTATGAACAAGACCTTCACCGATTATCTCGACGATGTCCATGGTCTTTATCCCGAAGAACATGCCATCGTAAACGGACACGACTACACTGATCCTACAGGACACTACCCTGCCGGCGTTCAACGAGGCAATAAGGACACAACCGACTGGTTTTCATATCTCGGAGTGTCTTTAACATACAAGATCGAACTTCCAACAAAACAAAGTTGTAACAACGAATATATAAGAGAATAACGATGGATAACCTGACCCAAGATACGGATATGACGAGAATGCCCCAACATGTCGCTATCATTATGGACGGCAACGGACGTTGGGCGAAGAAACGTGGCATGATGCGTATTTTCGGACACCAAAACGCCATCGAAGCCGTTAGGCAGACTGTAACGGCGGCAGCAGAACTCGGAATAAAATATTTATCATTATACGCCTTTTCAACAGAAAACTGGAACCGTTCGGAAACGGAAGTCTCCGGACTGATGAAGCTGTTGTCTGACACTATTGAGAAAGAAATCAAGATGATGCTTGACAACGGCATAAGGCTCATCACCACAGGAGACACGGACCGTCTTCCCAAAGACAACAGAAACGGTCTCGCGAATGCGATTGAAAAGACGAAAAACGGCAGCCGCATGACCTTAAACCTCTGCCTCAGTTATTCGGGGCGCTGGGACATCACACAAGCCGTGAAACGCATGACCGAAGATGTCGAAAACGGCCTTTTAGACACATCGAAAATTAACGAAGATACAATATCGTCATACCTGTCGATGGCGGGGATACCAGATCCAGACCTTCTGATACGGACAAGCGGAGAGTTAAGAATCAGCAACTTCTTCCTCTGGCAGGCGGCTTATACCGAATTTTATTTTACCGACAAACTGTGGCCTGACTTCAGAAAGGAAGACTTTATTCAGGCTATATCAGAATATCAAAAACGAGACCGACGTTTCGGCACCACGAAATAAAACCAATATCTGAAAATGAATTTTTCAAAACTCAAAATATCATTCCTTATCGCATTTGTGATACTCGCAGTCACTCTTCCGGCACAAATACGCGTCGGAGCTGACAACAACGACTTCGATTACACCACGCCACGCGAATACGAAATAGGCGGGATAACAGTGACAGGAACAGAATACCTTGATCCAAACATTCTCGTTATGATTTCCGGACTCCAAGTCGGCTCGACGATAAAGGTACCCGGAGAAGAGATAACGGAAGCCATCAGAAAGCTGTGGGAACAGGGATTTTTTGAAGACATCAACATTTCATGCACACAGAAAATAGGCAGAAAAATATTCCTCAACATAGACACCAAGGAACGTCCGAGAATAGCGAAATTTTCATTCAAAGGAGCAAAGCGTTCGGAAGTGGAAGAACTGCGCAAAAAAATACATCTTACGAGAGGAGACATCGCCACAGAACACACATTATCTAAGACGAAAAATATTATATATCAATATTTTGCAGAAAAAGGATTTCTCAATGCCGATGTCAACATACTATCAGTTCAGGACACCACGCGCGGCGACTACGTCAATCTGACATTCGACATCGACAGGAAGGCAAAAGTAAAAATCGGAGAGATCGTCGTCGAAGGCAACGACGTACTTTCCGACAATCAGGTCCGCAGGGCAATGAAGGAGACGAAAGTGAGAGGTAAATTCGACCCGCTTAGACCATTAGGAAGCACAATTGTAAATAGTTTCTGGGACTTTATCAGGCTCAAGCCGCGTGAAGGACTCAACGAGATATACGACTATTTTGCGGAAAACTACAGGCCGCGCATCTTCAATTCGTCAAGATTTGATGAGAAAAATTACGAAGAAGACAAAAAGTCTATAATAAAGAAGTATAATGCCGAAGGCTACCGTGATGCGAGAATAATATCGGATTCCGTTTATGTGATAGACGACAAGAACATCGGAATCACACTCAAGGTTGACGAAGGCAACAAATATTATTTCAGAAACATCAGCTGGGTCGGAAATACAAAGCACGACACGGCGACACTCAACGCCATCCTCAACATCAAGAAAGGCGACGTTTATAATCAGGAGAAACTGATGGCGAGCCTGACATACGATGAAGCAAATTACGACATCTCGTCGCTGTATATGGACGACGGTTATCTGTTTTTCACTGTGGATCCGGTGGAAGTCAATGTGGAAAACGACAGCATCGACCTTGAGATAAGGATGCACGAAGGCGAACAAGCACACATCAAACGCATTTCTGTCGAAGGAAACACCAAGACCAACGACCACGTCATCCTCCGCGAGATATACACAAAACCGGGACAATTATACAGCCGAGCCGACGTCATAAGAACTATCCGCGAAATGGCGACACTCGGCTATTTCAATGCTGAAACAATCAATCCAGAAATCAAGCCGGACCCTGTTGACGGTACCGTTGACATCAATTATCAGGTGGAAGAGACATCGTCCGACCAGATAGAGTTGTCGGCAGGCTGGGGATACAACCGACTCATTTTGACCCTCGGACTGACATTGAACAACTTCTCGATGCGCAACATCTTCAACGGTAAGGCTTGGAGACCGATTCCGGCAGGTGACGGACAGCGGCTCTCACTCAGATTACAGACCTACGGAACATCATATATTTATTATGGAATATCGTTTACAGAACCGTGGTTGGGCGGAAAGAAACCAAACGCCCTGACGGTATCACTCTATCAGTCAATATACACCAACGGTTACTCTAAATCGAGCGACAGTTACGCGAGATTTATGACGACGGGAATCTCCTTCGGAATAGGTAAAAGAATGAAGTGGCCGGACGACTATTTCAACATGTACAACGGCATCAACCTCATCAGGTACAGTCTGAAGAACTACACAACGATATTCAATTTCGGAACAGGATCTGGAGAGTTCAACGTAATCGGATACAACATCACTCTCGGACGCAACTCCGTAAGCCAGCCTATTTATCCGCGTTACGGCTCCGAGTTCCTCATCTCGTTGGAGGTCACGCCGCCCTACTCCCTGTTCACCGGAGAGGACTTCGAGAAGAAATATCCCAAGAAAACGCAGAGGGAAGACGAGATGTACAAATGGGTCGAGTTCCACAAATGGAAATTCAAACTCGCGTGGTACAACGAAGTCGTTGACAAACTCGTGCTGATGAGCCGCGTCAGGTTCGGATACCTCGGTTATTACAACAATCAGATAGGCGTCACGCCGTTCCAGCGTTTCTACTTAGGCGGCGACGGCATCACAAGCAGCACCAACTTAGACGGACGCGAAATCGTGGCAATGAGAGGCTACAGCAACGAATCGCTCACGCCTAACTACGTCCACAACACAAATACCGGCGGTAACGTATTCGCTAAATACACCATGGAACTCCGCTACCCCTTGTCGCTCAACCCGAGTGCTACGATATACGCACTCTCGTTCCTCGAAGCCGGTAACTGCTGGCTCGGCATCGACACATTCAACCCATTCGATGTCTATCGCTCAGCCGGCCTCGGCATTAGAATCTATCTGCCGATGTTTGGCATGCTCGGATTAGACTGGGGCTACGGCTTCGACGACATACCCGGACTTTCCAACGCCAACGGAAGCCAGTTCCATTTCTCAATCGGAGGCTCTATAGACTAAACATTTGAAAAAGTTAACATAAGGATTAATATTAAAAAAATCAAAACTATGAGAAGACTTATTTTTACGGCAGCGTTTTTTATCGCATCAATGATTGCCGTCGCACAACCAGGATCACAGAAAATAGCCTGCGTCGATACCGACTATGTGCTCTTAAACATTCCCGAATACGGAGACGCACAAGAAGAACTAAACGTCCTGTCGGAAAAATACCTTTTGGAAATCAATAATCTGAAGAAGAAATTTGACAAACTTCAGAAAGACTTCGATGCACAATCTGTGCTTATGACTGATGACCAGAAAAAGAAAAAGGAAGCCGAATTGGATGCAAAAGAAGCAGAAATAAAATCACTTCAGATGAAATATTTCGGTCCTGACGGCGAATTGGCAACCAAAAGGTCTGAACTAATTCAGCCTATTCAGGAAAAGATCTACAACGCCATCACCAATATCGCACTCGTAAAAAACTACGCATTCGTGTTAGACAAGGCATCTGGAACAACTATCCTCTACTTCAACGATAAGAACGACATCAGCGACGACGTCCTCGATGAAATCGGCTCCGTAATGCAGACTGTGAGACGTGAGGACAGAAAGAAAGCCTCCGCCACCTCTTCAAAAGGGACATCCTCTCCCAAAACCTCAACCAGCAGTAGTTCACATTCAAGCCCAAGCCCAAGCCCAAGCCCAAGTTCTGGAGCCGGAGCCGGAAAAGCCGTTAAAGGAAAGAAGTAATCAGCTAAGAATATCTTACTCCTAAAATATTCATTGCTCATTAACGGAAAAATCCTTATATTTGCAACTAATTTTAAGAATTAAAGAATAATCAAATTCACAAGAAATGAAAAAATTGGTCAGATTTTTATTGGTGGTGGTTTTAGCCGCCGGAATCCAAACAACAGTAAAGGCACAAGCACAGAAATTCGGTCATGTTGACTCTTCCGAAATTTTACAACTTCTCCCTGAAAGAGCAACTGCCGAGAAAGCATTCCAAAACTATATGGTGGAACTCGACAAGGAACTTCAGAACATGGCTGGCGAATATCAGTCAAAACTTGCTGATTATCAAGCAAATCAAGCCACAATGTCTGCTCTCGTCAAACAATCGAAGGAGAAAGAACTCACCGACCTCGGACAAAGAATCCAGGAATATCAGTCTAATGCAGAAGTCGAAGCACAGAAAAAGCAGGTCGAACTGATGGAACCCCTCATCAAGAAAGTTCAGGACGCTGTCAACGCCGTCGGTAAAGAACAGGGATTCACCTATATCTTCGACAAGTCAATCGGTGCCGTCGTTTATCTTGGTGACTCGGCAATCGACATCACAAACGACGTAAAGAAAAAACTCGGACTCTAATGAGTTCAGAAAACGACAATACGAAATCCTTTCATTCAGATGAAAGGATTTTTGTTATAGATTGTAAAACAAATCACTAAAAAACAGAATATGAAAAGATTATTATTTTCTACTATGCTTATGTTGGGATTAGCATCCTGCATCAAGGTAAGCGTCAATGAATCATCTGAAGAACAAGAAAAAATGAACACGAACACGACAATCGAAAATCTGATTACGCGTCGCAGCATCCGCAGCTACAAAAGCGAGATGCCTTCAAAGGACGTCATCGAAGAAATCTGCAAGGTCGGCACATTTGCGCCAACCGGCATGAACAGACAAAGTCCCATCATCATTGCCGTCACCGACAAGGCGACGCGTGACAAGCTGAGTCGCCTCAACGCAGCCGTCTATAACAGCGACAGCGATCCTTTCTATGGTGCACCCGTCGTTTTGGTCGTCCTCGCCGACAGCAGCATCCCGACGTGGATGGAAGACGGAAGCCTCGTCATGGGCAACCTTATGAACGCCGCACACGCAAAAGGTCTCGGCTCATGCTGGATTCACCGCGCGAAAGAAGTGTTTGAAACCGAAGAAGGCAAAGCCATTCTCGCCGAACTCGGCATTCAGGGCGACTATGTCGGCATAGGAAACTGCATCCTCGGCTATATTGACGGCGACTACCCCACTGCGAGACCGAGAAAAGACAACTACATTTTTTGGATTGAATAATTAAAAATCATTATCATGAATACTTTTCAAGAAGAAATATTGGCAGGAATTCCTGACGAACTGCCTGAAGTAAAGGAATACGACAAAAACATCAACCACGCACCGCGCCGCAAGGACATCTTGACGAAAAAGGAGAAGGCTTTGGCACTACGCAACGCACTTCGTTATTTTCCCAAGAAGCATCACGCCGTCCTCGCCCCTGAATTTGCCGAAGAATTGGATAAATACGGTCGTATCTATATGTATCGTTTCCGTCCGTCATACGAGATGTACGCCCGTCCGATTGACGAATATCCTGCAAAGAGTCGTCAGGCGGCGGCCATCATGCTGATGATACAGAACAACCTCGATCCAGCCGTGGCACAACATCCGCACGAGCTCATCATCTACGGAGGCAACGGAGCCATCTTCCAAAACTGGGCTCAGTACCGACTCGTTATGCAGTATCTTGCCACGATGACGGACGAACAGACACTCGTAATGTATTCCGGACATCCACTCGGATTGTTTCCTTCACACAAAGAAGCACCGCGCGTCGTCGTCACCAACGGAATGATGATTCCCAACTACTCAAAGAAAGACGACTGGGAACGCTACAACGCACTCGGAGTAACACAATACGGACAGATGACGGCGGGTTCGTATATGTACATCGGACCTCAGGGCATAGTCCACGGAACGACAATCACCGTTCTCAACGCTTCACGCAAACAAGGCGGAACACCGGCAGGTAAACTATTCATCACGGCAGGTCTCGGCGGAATGTCGGGTGCACAGCCCAAAGCAGGAAACATCGCCGGAGTGGTATCCATCACAGCTGAGATAAATCCCGATGCGACACAGAAACGCTACAAACAAGGCTGGGTTGATGAGGTTTACGACAACCTCGACGAATTGTTCGTCCACGTCAATGAAGCGAGAGCAAAGAAGATTGCACGCTCGTTCGCCTATCAGGGCAACGTCGTCGATCTTTGGGAATACGCCGCCGAACACAACATCAGCGTCGATCTCGGCTCCGACCAGACATCACTGCACAACGCTTTCGCCGGCGGTTATTATCCTGTCGGATATTCATTCGAAGAGTCAAAAACCATGATGGCCGAAAATCCTGAAAAATTCAAAGACGAAGTCTATGCTTCACTGCGCAGACACGTTGCAGCCATCAACAAACTGACCGCGAAAGGCATGTATTTCTTCGATTATGGAAACGCATTCCTGCTTGAAAGCAGCCGCGCCAATGCTGATATTCTTAAAGAAGACGGCTCGTTCCGCTATCCTTCATACGTCCAAGACATCATGGGACCAATGTATTTCGACTACGGATTTGGTCCTTTCCGCTGGGTCTGCACTTCCGGCAAGCCCGAAGACCTCGCAGTCACAGACGAGATTGCGTGCAAAGTTCTTGAGAATATCGCCAAAGAGTCTCCGGAAGAAATCCGCCAGCAGATGCACGACAATATCCAGTGGATCAAGGGTGCACAGACGAATCACCTCGTTGTCGGTTCTCAAGCGCGAATCCTTTACGCCGACTGCGAAGGACGTACAAAGATAGCTGCTGAATTTAACAAAGCCATTGCCGATGGCAGACTCACCGCACCTGTCGTCCTCGGCCGCGACCATCACGATGTTTCCGGCACCGATTCCCCATTCCGTGAGACGAGCAATATCTACGACGGTTCTTCATTCACGGCAGACATGGCCATCCAGAACGTCATCGGAGACGGATTCCGCGGTGCCACATGGGTGAGCATCCACAACGGCGGCGGTGTCGGCTGGGGCGAAGTCATCAACGGAGGTTTCGGCATGGTGCTTGACGGCAGCAAAGAAGCCGATGTCAGACTGCACAGAATGCTTCACTGGGATGTCAACAACGGCATCGCGAGACGCAACTGGGCACGCAACGAAGGAGCTATCTTCGCCATCAAGAGAGCAATGCAGGTCGAACCGCTTTTGAAAGTCACAATTCCGAATATGGTTGACGACGATATTGTCAATATCTTCTAAACCAATAACATTGTACTACATTTATACGTGGGATTTATAAAAATCTTATGTCCCTGACTCAACAGTTGGTTTTAAGGGCAATAATAATGTTTTTTTGAGAACATATTTGCAAAAAATTAGACATGACTGTTCCGGCGAAATTCAAGGAATACATCTGGCTCGTGAACACGATTCACAGGTTCAAAAGAATGACATTTGCGGAGATAAACAGGAAATGGCTCTCGACGGAAATGAGCGAAGGTATCGACTTGGCACGTTCCACCTTCAACAGGCACAAAGACGCCATCGAGGACATTTTCGGCATCTACATCGACTGCGACCGCAACGATGGTTACAGATATTTCATTGGAAATGAAGAAGTCCTGCAAGAAAACTCTGTTCAGAACTGGATGCTTTCCACACTGACAGTGAACAACATAATAAGCGAGAGTCTTTCGTTGCAAGACAGAATTTTGCTTGAGGAGATCCCTTGCGACGACCATCTACAAATGGTCATTGATGCCATGAAGCAAAAGGTCAAAATCGAGATTGAATACAGAAAATACGGTTCCGACAGACCGTCGCGGTTTGAGTTGGAGCCATACTGCATCAAATTGTTCAGGCAACGGTGGTATGTTCTGGGGCATTTTCAGAAAGGTAGCTGTGCCGTCTTCTCCTTCGACAGAATACTTGAGATGAGCCTCACCGGTGACAGGTTTGAAATCGACCCGGAGTTCAACGCACAGGGATTTTTCGAGGAATGCTTCGGCGTCGTGGCCGGCGACGGAACAAAAGCGCAACGCATCGTGCTGCGAGCATTCGGCAACGAACGCTTCTATCTTGGCGACCTGCCCATCCACCAAAGCCAGAAAGAAATCGCGAGTACCGCCGAATACACTGACTTTGAACTCCAGATGCGACCGACATACGACTTCAAGGCCCACATCCTCAGCCGAGGTCAGTTCGTGCAAGTCATTGAACCTAAAGAACTTGCCGCTGAAATCAAACAGATGCTCATAGCTGCGGCCTCGAAGTACGAATAAAAATCTCAAACAGCATAAAAATTTTTTCAGGTTGTACCACGATTTGGGACAACCTGTCTCTATTTTTGCATCGTAATTATTTGAAACACTTTAAAACCTTTTAACTATGATCGCAAAAAAGTTATATTACAAAGAGTGCCACCTCGCAGGCCGCCAGTATCACGATGCAGATGAAGTCTGGGAAGAACTACATGTCGGGACGTTGCTTGAGCTTCGCAGGGAGCCTGACAACCGCTACGACAAGAACGCCGTTGCCGTCATATACAGCGACGGAAGCGTGGATGAGAACAACGAACCAGTTGAATATCACTTAGGTTACATCCCCGCAGCGCAAAACCGCACCATCGCTGCGCTGCTCGACATGGGCTGGGACGACATTTTCGAATGCCGCATCTCGCAAATCAATCCACTTGCTCACTATGAAGAACAAATCCGTATGTCATTAAGGATCAAGAAAAACGAAGCGGCGAAATAAAAACACGTCAAGATATTTCCACCTGAGAACCACAGAAGCGGCACAAAACTTCAAGGCTTTGTGTGAAAATATCATCCGTATTTTTGCACGGGAAAAGTTGATAATATGATAACCACTATAATACTCACCATCATATCAGTCTGTTTGATATACGGGATTGTGGTCTTGTTGGTAGAAATCGGGAAATTATCAGTCAAGGCACTGATAGTCTTGATAGCATTTCTTGTTTTTCCATTCATAAAAAAACAGGATGAAGAACATCCGGTTGCATGGAAAATCACGAAGATACTATGGTGTATATTATGGTTACTGCTTGTTTTTATAATTGTAATGGAGGCAACACATTAGATGTGTAACAGAGGGATTTGCTCAGCTTTGTAAAACGCCTTCCCCACCCTTCTTATGTGTTCGCCGATGGGGTATCGCATCACTTAAACCGTACATGGCTCATTTGTTTTGACCTATACGCCTATTTTTATTCAACTTCAATCATCTTCATCACAGAATCTGACGATTTTAACAGTCTCATCATCTAAAATGCAGTAAGCGATGTCGTAAACGACTACATATTCCCTACCCTGATGAGTTTTATAGACACTTGTGAAGCAGGAAAAATCAAAATCATTTTTCACAAGAGAAGTTTTATCTGCCTTTGTTTTACTTGTCAGAAACGACAGAAGGATTTTGTGATTACGAGTCAATTGCGCATTTATCCTGCACATCAGGTTTGAGCGTTTGCCGACGAGGGCATAGCGGTGGTTATTACGGCACAAATCATCGCAGTAGCGTTTATCCGTTCTGCCGGGTCTAAGCGGAGCACCACAGAAAGCGCAGCGTTTTACAGGATTAGTTGGAGAAGACATATTCAATTATGTTTGCGCCCATTTTCAATGCCTTCAGTCTAACTTCGTCGGAATCATTATGCACACGCTGGTCTTCCCATCCGTCTCCGAGGTCACATTCATAAGTAAAGAGGCACACCATACGACCTTCATAAAACATTGCAAAAGCCTGTGGGCGTTTCGAGTCATGTTCATGGATCTTTGGCAAGCCGTCGGCAAATACATAATGTTGTGAAAAGATGCTGTGCGAATACGGAAGCTCAACCCATTCGAGTTCCGGGAAAACTTTTTTCATCTGTTTCATCACGTAATCTTTAATGCCATAGTTGTCATCAACATGAAGGAATCCGCCTCCGACAAGGTAGTTCCTAAGATTTGCCGCCTCATAATCGCTAAAGACGACATTGCCGTGTCCGGTAGCATGGATGAACGGATAATTAAAGATGTCTGGGCTGTCGGGCTGAACCGTTGCCGGCATTGGGTTTATATCCGTTTTGATATTGGAATTGCAGAAAGCGATAAGATTAGGAAGCGAAGTCGGGTTTGAGTACCAGTCGCCACCACCTTTGTATTTCAGAAGGGCTATCTGCACCTGTTGAGAATAGCAGCAAATTTGCAGAAAGTACAAAGCGAGAAAAAGCAGCAATATTTTTTTAGGTTTCATATTTTTGAATAGTTAGTTTAAGGGCTAAGGTCTAAAGTCTGAGGGCTGGATTTGATTTTTTAATTGAACGGTAAAGCAGGCTGCGAGGGCTGCGGTTTCAGTACGGAGACGCGCATTGCCGAGGCTGACCGGTTTAAATCCGTTAGTTATTGCAAGGTTCGCTTCTTCAAGGCTGAAGTCGCCTTCTGGCCCGATGAGAATCAAGGCGTCAGAGCCTTTTTTATAAACATCGCACAGATTATCATTCACATCATCATCGATCCATGCGATATATTTATCTCCGTTGAAAGGCTTTTTCACGAGTTTTTCTAACGGAACTATATCATCAATTTCGGGAAGTCTAGACTTCATTGACTGTTTCAAAGCGGAGACGGCGATTTTTCTGAAACGTTCCACATTGATGGCGCGTCGTTCGGAATGAAAAGACGTGAAGAAGTGTATTTTATCTATACCTATTTCTGTAGCTTTCTCAACAAACCATTCGATGCGCTCGTTAAGCTTTGTCGGCGCAACGGCTATTTCCAACCTGAAAGGCCAATGATCATAGCCGTTGCGCTTGTTCGACAAATTGACAACTGCTTTTTTAGGATTCGGTATCTCGAGTGTCGCATCATAAATGAAGCCTTTCCCGTCAGAAACGAGAAATCCGTCACCGACTTCCATACGCAAAACTCTCACGCAATGTTTCGATTCTTCTTCTGGAAGGACAACGCTTCCCTCTTGAGCATCTGGCAGATAAAAGACATTCATAACAAAGGATTTACATTCTTTCCGGCATTTCGATTCCGAGGAGGCCTGAAGCATTTCGCAACAACCGCGCTGTCATAGCGGCGAGTTGCAGACGGAAGTTTCGTCTCTCTAAACATTCTTCTCTAAGTATGCTGCATCCTTGATAGAACTGGTTGAAATCCTTGGCAAGTTCGTAAATATAATTGGCGATCATTGCCGGACTCCTGTTTATTGCCGCTTGTTCAAGAACAGACGGCCAACCATAAATATTCAGAAGCAGATTCTTTTCCAAAGGCATCAAATCTACGATTTCGACTTTGTCCGGCACAGCGAAGCCGCTTTCAGAAGCCTTGCGTAACACAGAACAAATTCTTGCGTGCGTATATTGAACGAAAGGACCTGTATTTCCGTTAAAATCAATCGACTCTTTCGGATCAAACAACATCGTCTTTTTAGGATCCACCTTCAAAATAAAGTATTTAAGGGCTCCGAGACCAATCATCCGATACAGATTTTCAGCCTGTTCAGGTGTCAGATCATTTGCCTTACCGAGTTCTTCAGAAACGGATTTGGCTGTCTCCGTCATCTCATCCATCAAATCATCTGCGTCAACAACAGTCCCTTCACGAGACTTCATCTTTCCAGACGGCAATTCCACCATACCATAAGACAGATGTTCAATATCACTTCCCCACTCGTAACCAAGACGAATAAGTACGCGTTTCAAGACATCAAAATGATAATTCTGCTCATTTCCGACAACGTAAATCAATTTTTTCGGTTTGTATTCATTATAACGAAGTCGCGCAGTTCCAAGATCCTGTGTCATATAGACAGAGGTACCGTCTCTACGAAGCAATAATTTTTCATCAAGTCCGTCATCGCGCAAGTCGCACCAAACAGAGTTATCATCACGTTGATAAAGAACTTTCTTGGCGAGGCCATCCATGACAATACTTTTTCCAAGCAAGTAAGTCTGTGATTCATAGTAAATTTTGTCGAAAGATATACCGAGACGCCTATATGTCACATCAAATCCGTCATAGACCCAACTATTCATCATTTCCCACAAACTCCTCACTTCTTTATCTCCAGACTCCCACTTACGAAGCATCTCACGTGTCTCACGCATCAATGGTGACTGCTCTTCGGCTGTAGCAACGGCTTTATCCTTGGCATCTTCGTCAAGTGTGTCAAAATCTGTAGGAAGAAAACTTTTCACTTCGGCTTTAAAATGTTTATCAAACATCACATAAAAATCGCCTATCAAATGATCGCCCTTTTTCCCCGTTGATTCCGGCGTACATCCATTGCCCCATTTCTGCCAGGCTATCATACTTTTGCAGATATGAATTCCCCTATCATTTACAAGATTCACCCTTACAACGTTTTCTCCATTTGCCTTCAAAATCTCCGAGACACTCCATCCAAGCAAATTATTGCGAATGTGCCCGAGATGCAAAGGTTTATTTGTATTAGGTGACGAATATTCCACTACGACGGGAGCTCCTACGACCGGCTTGTGTCCAAATTTATCATCCTTATAATTCTGTTCAAAGAACGAAATCCAATATTTGTCTGAAATAGAAATATTCAAGAATCCCTTTACGACATTATATTTTGAAATAAAGTCGCATTCGTTCATCATTATGCTTCCCATTTCGTCTGCAAGAATTTCAGGACGTTGTCCGGCAAGCTTCACAAAAGGGAACAACACAATTGTAAAATCTCCTTCAAACTCAGGACGTGTCTTTTGAAAACTAACAGCCTTCAACAAAGGTTCCACTCCGTACTTTTTTTTGAACCCTTCAACAAACAAATCTCTTAACAAATCTTCTAACATATTCAACAATAATTTTGCGCAAAGATAAGAAAAAAATGACCTTTTCTTTCTATTTTCGTCCCAACTGCATCAAAGAATAATTAAACGATTCACAACTACGTCTCACATTATTCAGAAAATTATTAACAGCATTGGCCGCTTTTTGCATCGGTTCGGTAATAAATGACAAAGCATTGATATTGACCTCGTTTTCAGCATTAACATTAAACTCCACTTGTGCCAAATCGAAATCCAAGTCAAAATACACATCGTCTATCATTGCCCTAATCGTTCCACTTGCATCAAGCTCTATCATCTTTTTCAACAGATTTTCGATTTTCCAAACCCCTTGGACAGAATAGTATGAAAATATATCCTTCGCTAAAGGTATCAAAATCGTAAAATCAAGACCTAATGAGTTCGGTCCAAAATTGTCAAACGGACTCCTTCCTGCACACAAATTACCGACAATATGTGCTGATGTCGTTCTGACGACGTGGTGCATCACCGGCATTTCGCTAAAGAATTCGTTTATGCTCTGGTCAAAATATATTTTTTCTATCTTAAAAGGTGTCGAAAAAGCATAATTGACGAAATTAGAACCCAAATCAAACATAAAATTTCCGAACAAGTCATCTCCAATATCACTCATATCGCCCTTATAATCAGCAACAAAATCATTCATATTACTAACAAGACTACGTGTGACTGCAGAACCGACAACCTTAACTATCCATGAAGATTCGGAGAAACAGCCTCTAAAAGCGCCGTTAACGAAACCTGCACCAAAGGCAGCGCAACCATCTATAAAATCATCGACGTATCCCATTTCATACTGAACGATAAGATTTGTAACACCACCGACGAGGCCTGTTATGAGCTCCTCAATCCATTCACCAGAAGGGTCCTTATAGCGAAGCGGATTGTTAAGACAATAACTATAACGATTAAAGTTCTGCGAACATTCCGGCATCTGCATATTGTTATCTGGACTGAGCATCATCGACATTTGAGGATCATAGATACGTCCGTTCATATTTACAACACCGAAATCGTACAGATGTTCGTGTCCCGTGAAACCGTAATCATACAGAACATTTCCATCAAAACTGCCAGACCATGTATCTCCATTACGAATATTACCCCAAGCGTCAAAACTCAACTCTTGAACAACAGTTCCCTTTTCATCAGTAATGACATTCCAAGAACCAAGATTGTCTTTTAGAACATAGTTCATGTGTGTTTTTCCTGACGGTTCAATAACATGGACTGCAAAAACACCATCTGGACCTTGCAAATAAGTGTAGGACGTTGTTTTTCCATCACAATCTGTTACGAACTCACAATCTCCGACATAGACTTTGATCGTTTTTTTACCTTGTATTGAAGATGTCATCATCCGTCTTTCGCCATCAGCACCATATTCTATTGACACACAATCTTTTCCAAGCGAGAGCCGTGATAATTTATCAATAGTATTATATTCCATTTTAAGATTAGGGAAGATTGCAGGTTCATCAACAGATGCTGATTTAATAGCATTCGGTTTTGAACCTGAATAATCGGCATCGAAAAACACACTTTTACCATCGACAACCTTTTCCAAGATATTGCCAGTTGGGTCATAAGACATTGAACATGTGACATGTCCATCTCTGCGTATTTCCACAAGACGATGCAAATCATCATAAACAAAGTCTTCAACGACATTTTTTCCTGTCAGTTTTTTCCTGCTCAACAAATTATTAAAACCGTCATAGCTATAAACAAGATTTTGAATAACATCATCGTCATTGTAAGCCTTTATATTGTTGACGTAACCTGTTTGCGAGCAATACGACATTGATAAATTCAAACCGTTTCCGAGCTTTGCCTCGGTAACATATCCCCATGAATTTGTCTCATCTGTCTCCCACAAGAGATTATCTTCATCGTCATAAACGCCTCTCAGATAGCCCGCATTTGTGTATGTTTGATGTATTTTAAGTCCTGAAGGGAATGTCTTTTCCGAGATTCTGCCCGCCTCATCATACAAATAAGATGTCACATATTCCTCACCATCAATTATCTCTTTGACTGCGGTCTGATACAACAAGTCATTATAGGCATACTCGACGGAATGAAAATCATCATAGATAATCTTTTTGAGAAGAGAATTGCCGTTTTTTGCGTCTTCGTAAATCCATTGCGTTTCATGCGACTCTCCATTTTTAGTATTCCTTTCCACTTTTCGAGTCATTTTTCCTTCGTTGTCATATTCAAACTCAGTATGGACGCCGTTGGGAGTAGTCTGTTCAAGCAATTGTCCGAAAGCATCATAAACGAAAGTCATTTTTCCATAGTTGGGCTCCGAGAACATCGTTCTGTTTCCGTTATGATCATACTGCACTGTTATTTCCGAACTTTTCTTTCCACTAATCAAAGATGAAGCGACCTTGCCGTCACTATTATATTTGAAAGAAACCGTAAGTCCTGAATTATCAGTACTTTGCACTATATTACCCACCACATCAAAAAACCTTGTCTGCTTTTGAACGGAGCCATCTGAAGACGTGCTAATCGTCGTTGTCGATAATCCGTCGTATTTGTACTCAGTAGTTGTTCCGTTGGCATCAACAACAGATACGGGTCTGTTATATGAATCGTATGTGTTTCTCTTCAGATAACATTGTTCATCAGAGCGATACGGCAATGATTCCGTGATGACATTTCCATTATCGTCGTATGTTTTATCGATGAAGACTGGTGTTCCAAATACGTCTAATGTGACAGTTCTCAATTCAAGTCCTGTTTTATGGAAAAATGTCATAGTCTCGTATGCACCGGTATTTTTGGTCCAGCAATAATATGTTGCGTTAGCTGGCGCATATTCCGAATTTTTGGCCCAGCGCATAGCACGTGTTCCAACTAATCCGTCGGGAAGAATCTGCTTTGTCGTGATGCCGAAGGGATCCTGACTGCAAAGTGTTTTAAAGCCGTTAAAATCCGTTTTTGATGTCAGAAATCCATAATCCTTATCGAACTCACATTGGGATATTCGACCCATCAGATCTTGAGTTTGAGTTTGACAACGATAGCCATATTCTTCTCCGAAAACAGATGATAACGAGCGAGAATCCTTACCATTATTGGCGGACACGACTTGAGAAGTCAGATTTCCAACCTTGTCGTAAGAATACGAAATAGTCATGGACAACGGATCGGATTTATCGTTGGAAAGATTCGGATTTGTCGTCAGAGAAGTAATTTGGAAAGGCTTTTGTCCCGCATCATTGTAAGAATAATTTTCGCAATGTCCTATCGGAGACGCATCGCCTAAGGTTTGATATATTTTCTTCGTCTTCACCCTATTGATAATCCAGTTGTTTGGATGATCGTCATAATCAAATTCTTCTGTTTTGACAAAATCGCAAGATGCAATATCTGATGAATTTTTCGAAGTCAGACCAAACAACGACTTTGTAAGCGACACATATTCACTATATTTTGTATCTTGACCATTATCAGTAACACATTCTTTTTCAGAAATTTCATTTTTTAAGAATTTTCCAACAACATCCAAATCATATTCCGTTTTCACTTGTTTTACAAGTACTGGATAAACAACTTTGTCGTTTTTGTCACACACATACTTGCGATAAGTATATTTCACATTCGCAATCTGCTGATTTTCACCAACATAAGCTTTTGACTCTTTCGGTAGTGCCATAAGGTTTTCCCCCATTGTTTCAACTTCAGAAGTTGCGACTTGTTTGTCTTTCAATACATTGTTAACAAAAGTTCTGATTGTTTTAGATTCAAACCCTATAAAGCCCTTATTCATTGGGTGATATAGAATATTTTCATATTCGTATTGTCGAACAACTGGTTTACCATTGACGTTAAACGACGTATCCGCACGCAACGCGCGCACCGGCATCGTCCTTGACACTATACCATTTCCGAAATCCTTACCGACAAACGAATAAAATGAAGACGTTGTGTTTTTTGAAGGCATCAGATAACCGTATCTCAAACCAATTGCATTGCCGAGACCGTCAACGATGCGTTCAACAGAATAGCAGGCCGAATGCGGATTAAGCGACACTATCTTAGCATGTGTACTTGGGGCCGGATTCTTTTTAACAGTACACAAAAACGAGGTATTTTCCTTACCTAAAAAGTTTCCGATATGAACAAACTGATGAGCTGTTTCACCTGGGAAATAATACCTTGTCACAAATCTGAAATTGATTTTGGAGGCATCTGTGATGTATGGTTTAAAACCCATTGTGTAATAATAATTTCCACCAGTATTTTTAATCACGGCGATATCAGAGACTCCGTCACCGTCGAAATCAGAAACTCGCAATGTAACTGTTGGTGTAGAATAGTTTTGCAACGAATAAGAATACATATCAGTTGGGCTCAACATCACATACGAAAGCAAATTGTTATTAGAAGCCGGATACTTTTCCGAGAAACCGTTGCCCGTCCCAAACATTATATTCCACCAATCATAAACGCCATAATAAAGCATATCGGCCATTCCGTCTCCGTTGAAATCTCCGGGGAACATGTGGCAGCCTTTGATAAGCCTGTCATCTTCTCGTATCACATTAAAACAATATTTTGACTGTACACTATTAAAGTTGACTTTATATAGATATGATTTTTGTGATGCAGCCAATAAAAGTTCTGTTCTTCCGTCGCCATCAAAATCAGCGGGAACGAAATCTCCATCGCTAAAAGACCCAGAAATCGGATATTTGTTGCAAACAACAGATTCACCAGAATATTCATAATAACGAGGACTGACAAAGCCATCGCTACATTCGAGGGCGAGTGCGTCTTCACGACCTTTACCCAAGAAATCGCCTATCAAAACGACCATCTGTTTTCCGTAAGAATATTCATTGATTTTGACAAAATCGCCATTGCCTTTGTTCTTATAAAAAACAAATTCTGTTTCGTCATCGGAGACATTCATCAACAGCAAATCGTGAAGGTTGTCGCCATTAAAATCAAGAACATACACCCAGTTTAGACTTCTCGAAGCCGGAATGCTCGTCCTTGCAGTCGGTTCGAAGCCACCATTTCTGTCGTTAAAATACACCTCAACACAAACATCTTCATTATATTCATCTTGATACTTATACGGTACAAGTGCGACATCGGAATATCCGTCACCATTGAAATCACCAATAAAAGGCATCTTGTTGAACACATTTTTATCCAAATCATAACACAAATAACTATCAGGGTAATGGCTGCTTTTCTTATTCCATATAATTTTTGTGTCTCTCAGTGCCATGTCACCAGCCTTGAAGGCGATATTTGTCAGACGGTGATATAATCCGAACTGGTTATTAGCAGGACTTGCATACGTAAACATATATTTGTACAACTCATTACCAGTACTGAGGTTTGAGATAACGACACCTTTTAACAAACGCCGCATTCTCACGACACTGTTTGAAACATATTTGAAACTGTCATCTTCCCTATTGTTATCATATTGGAAAAGCACTTTAAAAGCAAAAGGGACATTGGACTGTGTGTTTCCGGAATATAGTATATTGTCAATATAACATTCTCCGGCCGCATTATTTTCGTAGTAGTCAAACAAAATCTCGTTACCATTGCGGTCATATATTCGATTTAGCATCCACGATAATATTTTCGAACTATTCTGAGCTTCGATGCGAGAATGTTCTGTTGCACCATATTCCCAAATCGTGCCGTCGTCATGCCAGACTTCAAATGACGCAGGAGCTTGTCCGCTGACGTTTTTAGCGACAATCCGCTGCATTTCATCCATTTCAGTTTTATAGTACGCGTTCCCGTTGGCATTATAACAAAACAGCAAACGCTTGCCGTCTATCGCATAATAATTATCATCAAGTGAAACGGCAGAATTAAACCCATCAAAATAGTTACCTGCCCCAACTCTGGTTACTGATGAAAGTCCCGACAAGTTCCAGCCCCAGCCCAGCAAACCATTTCCAGACTGATTATTATAAATGACGGCGATTTGTGGTTTCAAGCCGCCAATACCATCAGGCATTTGAATTGGCACAGAATAACATGCAGCACCTGTTGAGCTAACATCCAATGTTCCGGGGAGAGACCCCACGACACCGCCGGCAAAGCCGGCGGTTGTCCCCCCTACCGATAGAAGTCCGTCGTCAGGCGTAACCATACCATAACGATTTATGCGAAGTTCCATTTCTCCTCCAAGACCAGCCCTATAGTCGAACCCCGGATTCAACAATATGGATGATGTCGCCTCGTATTGATAATGCCCACCCGACTGATGACTGTCGGACATCACTATATCCGTTCCACTCACGACTTCTTGTCCCTGCACGCCAAACGCCATTAACGACAATGTAAATAACAATATCTTTCTCATAACACATCCTAATTTTTTATAACCAAAAACAACAAAGACTCGTTATCACCGAAAACCCTCAAAACGTATGTACCAGATATTTTGTCTGAAATATCTATATGGGTTTCCGTATCAGTAATAGAACCTGCCGACAATCGTAGGCCACAATTATCATATAGTTCATAACTATCGATATATTCCAAATCAGAAACTATACAAAGTCCTCCATTAGTAGGATTAGGATATACTTTTACCGTTGCAATATCGTCGGCGTTTTCGTCGTCATAAAGAGCATTTGGCGAAGATACTATATCATGATGACCGATGTCACTGAAAACGTTTCCGCCACATGACACAACCTTCAAAGTCGTCCTATTCCCGTCAGCGTCATAACTAAACTTCAAGCACTGCTGTCCAAAGACGACACTGCTGGAAAAGACAATAAACAAAGGTATTAAAATACGAATGCCTTTCATATCAACCTCCTTATTTGTTATTCTCCAATGCAGCGCGTAATTCCATCACATACAGCGTAAGTTCCTCTATTTTTTTCACCAACAGACTTTGTATCTCCACCATGCTGTAACCATGTGACAACACTTCTTCCTCAGACGGCATTTCGGGCAAATGTCCGTTGTCTTTTATATATTTTTCTAAATCTGATAATGACATCAGGTTGTAATTGTCTTTAAAGACATCGTCATGCCATTCGCTCACTTCCCTTATGAACACTTCGTCCGTCAACACCCCACCTCGAACCGCCATGCCATAATCCATTTCCGACAAGTCGTTTTTCATATTAATGCCTATCTTCCCTTTGAGTGTTATATTGTCGCCCTGTAAAACCATGCCCTCGTTTTTAGAAGCACTGATGACGTTAAACTCATCATATAATTCCAAAAACGAAAAGTTCTCATCTTTGTCTTTAGGCTTCAATATGATTCCGGCATCTTCGCCACTGTCAGATTCGATATGCAGCTTCGCCTTAGGGATGGTTACGTTTCCTATACCGACCTTACCTGTCGTTTCTCCTCCCAAAGAGGTACTGACAAAGACTGTCGGCTTCTTACTGTTAAATCCTATCATCAATGTATTTGAAGCCGTATTTGTTAACATATTGCTGGTATTCTCATTGATTCCGGAACCAATGACAAAGGCATTTGTTGCTGAAGCCCTGACAAAAGACCCCATCGCAAATGACGTACCCGCCGACGTCTTCGCATATTTACCGACAGCCAACGATGCTGTACCGCTTGTCGTGTTAGCAAAGCCTATCGTCGCCGAATAAGCGCCATTCGCATTATTTACGGTATTTCCTGATGCCGGGCCGCACAAATCGCAACCGCTCAACTTGTCCTGGGCTTTTAACTGCCCTACACTTACTGACACACCGAATGCCAGCATAACTGCTAAAATTTGGTTAAGTTTCATAAATTTTGGTTTTTGTTGTTATGGGAGCCTATTAAAGTCCCCCGATTTTTACTAATAAAATTGCCGTTCTATGGTCTGTTTAGCCAATTCTTGAAAGAAACAGCGTATCGTTTTAGTCCTGTTCTGAATTGACTAAACAAACCCAAAAGAACATAAAAACTGACAACAATAATTGTTGCAAAGAATATCAGACTAAGTCCGATCTATTGCTTGACGAATCGTCCTCTTTTGATTTTTTCTCCATCCTGTTCTATCATATAGATATATAGGCCGGATGCCATGCTATTCAAATCAACCACAAGTTTTTCTCCATCAAACTGTCTGTTCAGAACCTTTCTGCCTAATGCGTCGAATATTGAAAGGACTGCATTCTCTCCATCTGTAGCAAATGTCACAATGTCGTTGGCCGGATTGGGATAAACCAACACATCTTCTTCGTTTATTGCCTCATCGACAGAAACTGGGAATAGCGGCATCTCGTCACGACCTATTTTGGACACAAAAGCACATCTCTTATTAAGCATATCCACCCCCCAACCTGCAAGAAGGAATTTATTATCAGGTGTAATATGGGTACAACAAACCTGAGCTACTTTACAATCGAAATAAAGATCTTTTCGCGACAACAGATTTATGTCCTTGTCTAAGAGATACACCGTAACGAAATTATGCCAAACACTAAAATTAATGGTATTATGATAAGCCGCAATAAAAATAGTGCTGTCATCAATACATGTTATGCTATATTTGTCTGCAGCAAAATCCGTAGTATCAGGTCTGTCTATAATAGTTTGCTTTTTGATGTTGGCAGCTGTATCAATTATGAGAGGACATAAGACATATTCACCGCCCTCGAAAGGATGTTTATATGTCGAAACAATAAACTCATTTTCGTCACGCCAACTTCCAACGTACATATCTTCCAAGAATTCATACGTAAAAGAATGACTTTTTTTCAAATTAAAATCATTATCCATAAAGGTCAATGAATTATAACCGTATGGCACAAATCCTTTACATGTCATCATATAATCCTTGCATAAAGGTCTCCATATCAAAGAATATGGTGCTGCCTTACCATCTTCAACGACATTGTGTTTCAATATAGTTCCATCGTAGTCAAACAGATAAAAAGAGAGATCATATTTATTCACTGTGAATGAATCATAGTTGTACGGATACCATTCACGTATCGCTACTGCTATCTTTCCATCTTCACCATACGCAATGGTTGACTGATCCGAGAAAGAAATATAATCGCTGTCAACATCAATAAACTTCGTTAACTTAAGATTCAAATCCTGGTCATAAACGGCTACTATTAGTTCTTGCCATTTTGCTTCATCAATGTTGTAAGAAGATGTGTCATTATATTTTAGGCCAATAGCGAAAAGGTCACCATTCGGAAGTGTAACGGCATCCAAGAACCCGGCCTCATATTCGTCCGAAAGTATCTTCTCCGAATAATTACCGTCATTATCAACAAACATCACTAATGCCCTTGGATAGGATCTGTCGCCGGATACTGATAAACGTCCAACTAAATAGTTGCCATTCTCATTCGCATCGCCACCAAAGAAACAGTAGCTGCCAGACATAATGAAACTCCAGTCTTGTGCATTTGCGAAAAACGAGATTAATGCTAAAACAGCGAAAATAATCTTTCTCATAATGTTACTTTTAATTTATGTCATTAATTTTTAAGAATATCGACTGCCGTACCTATAGCATCTTCTGGTAACGACAATGGGATGCCATACGCAGAAGAACTTTTAAACATTGCATAGTCTCCTTCAATAACGCCTTTCATATCGACACCGAAAAACACATAATCCTGAGGAACATTTTCGTCTACCGGAACGGACTCCAGAAACACCTTCTTTGCACCCCAATAGTAATAATTCAATTCAGAAGCATCTATATACAGACTACTGGCATTATCGTTAATATTGATATAGAATAGATAATACTTATTGTGTACATCATCATAATAATTTTTCGGTAGCACCTCATACCTCAATATATTAGTAAGAACCGTTCTGCGGCCCATTTCAGAACCATGATTCCACGCATAATTGTAATTTATATACGCCTCTATCTGCTCAGCCGCATCACTGCCGACAGTGGGATCTTCGCAAGTCCCTCCGTACTCACCAAAATACCAACAATCGCCATCCTTAAACGGCCCCAATATAAATTGGCTCAAATCATTGTCCGGAGAAGCCGACCTGCCACTGACAAGGCGTACATTAACAGTGCATTCGGTATCCTTTTTATCTGAAATCCAAACAATTACAGACTTCAACTTCTTTCTATCCGCAATACCGTCGTTGGAATAGGCATCTCGAACCTTATCAACAACCTCGTCATAAAGCCGCGAGACATCACTCATCTTCACCAAATCAGACTTCGCCACTGGCAGAACGAATTTCAAATCCTGACTCACGTTCTTTTCATATTTCTCTTCCGGAAAAGCATAACTGACATTGAATAATGACTCTATATTCCACGCGGCACTATCCAATGTGATATACTCATCACTCTTGAGCAGATTCTTCCTATATAGGACAACTTTCTCCTTGAATTTTTTCACACCTGACACAAACTTTTCGGCCATAGGCGACATCTCTTCAGGTAACACTTCCGCTATTCCGTCTTCAAATAACGGTCTTTTTTTACACGCTTCTACAAACACTGCCGTGCCGACCAACAACATCGTGGAAAACAGCACAAGCACAACTAAACTGTTTTTCTTCTTCATAATTTTTGATTTTTGGTTTGTTAATAAAAATTTTTGGTTCACATACTCTTAAAATTTTCACGTTTTCATACGAATACCTCCTTTTTTTGAGCAAAATTACTGAAACCAACTTTTATTGTCAAGCATTTTGCCCTTAATTTTTTTTTACAAATAATGCGATAATTTTCCATCGTTCTAAAAAATGTTTACATCTATTACAAAAATCATTATTATTCAATATTTTAGCAAATAGATTCTACAAAAAATATTTTTACGACTATTTTTAAGGATTCAACAAAAATATCACTATCTTTGCACTTTGATGATAATAAGGAATACAATCACGGTTTTTCCTGAAAGTGAGTTTTTTTCACAAAAGACCTCCTTCCTTAATTTATTTTCCCCTATTGTGACAACGGTTTTTGAAGCCGTTTTTTTTATGTTTAATTCCATATTTTTCAATAAAAAGTTTCAGTATGAGCATCTCATTAAAGAACAGGAGTCTCATCTCCATCAATGACTACACCCCTGAAGAGATTTGTCACATTCTCGATATCGGCGAGGATTTTGAAGCCAACCGTCATCAGGACTTACTTCACGGACGCGTTATAGCATCCTTGTTTTTCGAGCCGTCAACAAGAACTCGTTTAAGTTTCGAGACCGCCATACAGCTTCTCGGCGGCAACGTCATCGGATTCAGCAGTACATCAGGCACTTCCGTACAAAAAGGCGAGTCACTCAAAGACACTATCATTATGGTGTCGTCCTACGCCGACCTCATCGTTATGCGTAACCCCATTGACGGTTCTGCCAGATTCGCCTCAGAAGTGTCATCCGTGCCAATCATCAACGCCGGCGACGGTTCAAACCAGCATCCGACCCAATGCTTACTCGACCTCTACTCCATCCGCAAGACGCAGGGGACGCTGAAAGACCTTGAAATCACAATGGTTGGCGACCTCAAATACGGAAGGACAGTCCACAGCCTCGTACAAGCCATGTGCCACTTCAACGCGAAATTCAACTTCGTGTCTCCCGCCGAACTCCGTATGCCGGCGACGGTTATTCAACATATCAAAAACGCCGGCCTCAAATATGAGGAATTTACCGAACTTGAAGACGTCATTCCACATTCCGACATCATCTATATGACGCGAGTCCAACGCGAACGCTTCCCAGATCCGCTCGAATATGAAAAAGTCAAAAACTCGTATGTACTTAGAAATGAGATGCTTGCCAATTCAAGGCCCAACTGCAGAGTTCTGCATCCGCTTCCAAGAGTGAACGAAATTCATACTGATGTTGACACTAATCCGAAAGCCTACTATTTTCAACAGGCGCAAAACGGACTCTTCGTCCGTCAGGCTCTGATAGCGGCTATTTTAGGTTTAAAATAACACATTAAACATTGATAATCATGGATAAAAGGAAAGAACTTATAGTTTCGGCCATTGAAAACGGCACCGTCATCGACCATATTCCCGCAGACAAAGTATTTGAAGTCATCAGGATTCTCAATCTCGACAAGTCTGACAAACCCGTTTATTTCGGGACAAACCTCGAAAGCAAAAAATACGGAAGAAAAGGCATCATCAAAATTTCCGACATGTATTTCGCGCCGGAAGACATCAACAAGATTGCCTTGGTCGCTCCGACAGCTACCTTGATTGAGATAAAGGAATTTGAAGTAATCAAGAAGCACACCGTCGAGATTCCAAACAATATAGAGAAGATCGTCAAATGCTTCAACCCCAACTGCGTCACCAACAAAGAGAAGGTTCCGACCAAGTTTGACGTCATCAACGATGTGAAAGAAGGACTGAAGTTGAGATGTCATTATTGCGAAAAGAACACGACTGCCGACAACATGGAATTTGTTTAGTCATAGCAGGATAATAAAAAAAGTGAAGCCCGCCAAAAGGCGGGCTTCACTTTTTGCACTCATTCTCTCAGATCTGTTATTTTATTTTCTCAACGATAGCTTTGAACGCTTCCGGATTGTTCAGTGCGAGGTCGGCCAAAACCTTGCGGTTCAAGTCGATGTTCGCTGCATGAATCTTACCCATGAACGTACTGTACGTCATACCGTACTCGTGAGCGGCGGCATTGATACGTACAATCCAAAGCGAACGAAAATCACGTTTCTTCGCTTTTCTATCGCGATAGGCGTATGTCAAACCCTTTTCATAAGAGTTCTTCGCCACTGTCCAGACGTTCCTGCGAGCGCTGAACTGACCTTTTGTCTGTTTTAAAACTTTTTTGCGTCTTGCCCTTGAGGCGACTGCATTAACTGATCTTGGCATTTTTCTTTTCTTTTTTCCGCCAGAGCGCCTCGCTCCTTTCGAGAACTTTTCTGCTCTGACAAGTTAAACAATTTTGTTAGATTAAAAGCATTTCTCTTACTGCTTTTTCATTTGCATGCTCCACTATCGACTGATGTCCCAAGAAGCGTTTACGTTTGTTAGACTTCTTCGTGAGAATGTGGCTGTGATAAGCGTGCTTTCTTTTGATTAAACCGGTGCCCGTTATTCTGAAACGTTTCTTGGCAGCGGATTTGGTTTTCATCTTTGGCATTGTAATACAATATTTATTGTTTGAAAATGAGTGTTCTTTACTTCTTTGGTGCTACCACCATTATCATTCTTTTACCTTCAAGCTTCGGCATTGACTCAACTTTGCCGCATTCTTCCAAGGCCTGGGCGAACTTCAGCAGTTGAATCTCACCTTGCTCCTTGTACGCTATCGCGCGTCCCCTGAACAGAACAACGACTTTTACTTTGGCTCCTTCGGCAAGGAATCGCTTAGCGTGATTCAGTTTGAATTCGAAATCGTGCTCATCGATCTGTTGTCCCAAACCTATTTCCTTGACAACGACCTGAGACGCTCTCGCCTTCGCCTTCATTTCCTTCTCCTTCTTCTTCAGGTCAAACAGAAACTTGCTATAGTCCATTATCTTACACACGGGCGGATTGACATCCGGAGAAATCTCGACTAAGTCGAGACCTGCCTCTTCCGACATCCTTATCGCCTCGCGAATCGAATGTATTGCGTTGTCCGCGTGTTCACCAACGACTCTCACCATCGGAGCCTTTATATGCTCGTTTATGCGGTGTGGATTATCGTTCTTCTTCTGTCCTCTTTGGAAATTATCATTTCCTCTTACTGGTAGTGCTATGGCTTGGGTCTCCTATAATTAATTAAACATTCTGTTCTTTTTCAACCTGTTCTGTTATCATCTTCGCGAAACTGTCGAGTGACATTTCTCCGAGGTCTATTCCGCCGTGTCTTCTCACATTGACGCTGTTCTCTGTCATTTCCTTTTCGCCAACAATGAGCATGTACGAAACTTTCTTGATTTCCGTGTCGCGGATCTTGCGTCCGATCTTTTCATTTCTCTCGTCAATAGTGGCGCGGATATTCAGTTTGTCGAGATATGCGGCGACACTCTTTGCATAATCGAGATACTTCTCACTGACCGGCAGTATTGAGACCTGTTCGGGTGCGAGCCACAACGGGAATTCTCCGGCGCAATGTTCGAGAAGCACTGCGACAAATCTCTCCATCGAACCGAAAGGAGCGCGGTGTATCATCACCGGACGATGTTTCTCATTGTCAGATCCGATATAGCTGAGATCGAAACGTTCCGGAAGGTTGTAATCAACCTGAATAGTACCGAGTTGCCATTTCCTACCGATAGCGTCACGTACCATAAAGTCGAGTTTCGGTCCATAGAATGCAGCCTCGCCATATTCGACTTTGGCCGGAAGGTTCTTTTCCTTGCAGGCCTCGACGATAGCGGATTCGGCTTTTGCCCAGTTCTCGTCAGTACCGACATATTTTTCGTGATTATTCGGATCTCTGAGAGAAATCTGCGCCTCAAAATTATTGAAATTGAGTGCTTTGAAGATTATTTCGATAATCTCCATCACCCTTATGAACTCGTCTTTCACTTGATCCGGACGGCAGAAAATATGGGCATCATCCTGAGTAAATGAACGGACGCGTGTCAAACCGTGAAGTTCGCCGCTTTGTTCATAACGATAAACTGTCCCGAATTCGGCAAGTCTGAGCGGAAGGTCTTTGTATGAACGCGGCATGTACTTGTAAATCATGCAGTGATGAGGGCAGTTCATCGGCTTGAGAAGATACATCTCACCTTCTTCCGGCGTAGTAATCGGTTGGAAGCTGTCGTGTCCGTAATGATCCCAGTGACCTGATGTGACATACAACTGCTTATTGCCGATATGAGGCGTCATAACCTGCTCATAGCCATAGCGTTTCTGTATCTTGGTAAGAAATTCCTGAAGGCGGAGACGAAGTGCCGTTCCTTTGGGAAGCCACATAGGAAGTCCCTTGCCAACCATATCGGTAAACATAAACAATTCTAACTCCTTGCCGAGTTTGCGGTGGTCGCGTTTTTTAGCCTCTTCCAAAAGCGCGAGATATTCGTCAAGTTCGCTTTTCTTGGGGAACGTTATTCCGTAGATTCGCGTCAGCTGCTTGCGTTTCTCATCGCCACGCCAATAAGCACCTGCGATAGAAAGCAACTTGACGGCCTTGATGAAGCTTGTATCCGGGATATGGGGACCGCGGCACAAATCCGTAAAGTTTCCCGACTTATAATAAGTTATCGTTCCATCTTGAAGTTCGCTGATAAGTTCGACTTTGTATTCGTCGCCCTTATCCTGAAAATGCTTCAAAGCATCAGCCTTGCATACGTCGATGCGTTCAAAGACCTGCTTCTGCTTTGCTAATTCAAGCATCTTCGCTTCGATTTTGGCGAGGTCTTCCTCCGTCATCACTTTGTCGCCGGTATCTATATCGTAATAAAAGCCGTTTTCAATGCTTGGTCCGATGCCGAATTTGACGCCTGTGTAAAGAGCCTCTATTGCTTCAGCCATAAGGTGTGCCGAAGAATGCCACATCGTTGACTTTCCCTCAGGATCATTCCATGTAAAGAGTTGAATCTCAGCATCTTCGTCAATAGAACGTGTTGCATCCCACATTTTGTCGTTAACCTTCGCTGACAGAACGTTACGAGCCAGGCCTTCGCTGATACTTTTCGCTATTTCCATTGGCGTAACGCCTGATTCATACTGCCTTACAGTCTTATCCGGAAATGTTATGTTTATCATAATTTTATTTTTTCCTAAAAAAGCGTGCAAAGATAAAAAATTTTCGGGTACGACCGTATGTTTTTTTCTCTTTTTCAGTCGATTTTAACACATCTCAAGTCTAAGAGGTTTGTCGGATTGCTGCCGAGCCCGTGGATATTTGTGCCGGCAAAACGCAAAACTTCATCATAAAACAACACGACGACCGGCGATTCACTCATCATAAGACTGTCCATGCTGCGATAGATTTCCGCTCTTTCGTCTAAATCATTAACCGACAACGACTTATCATAAAGAGAATCATATATTTCATTTGAGAAAAAGGTGTAGTTGGGCCCATTTGGAGTGAAGTTAGACGTGGTAAAGAGCGAGAGATAATTTTCGGCATCCGGGTAATCAGCGACCCATGAAGCTCTAAAAAACTGAAGATTTCCGTGTGCTCTTTTTTCACGCATCGTTGCCGACATCATCTCTTCCACCTTGCAGTTGATACCGATTTCGCCTACCGCACTCTGGACAAACTTTGCTATATCGATGTAATCCTGCGTGGCATAAAGCGTTATCTCCGTACCGGCGAGATTGTTGTCAGTCACAAGACGCGCGGCTTTATTCAAATCGTAATCATAACCCGAAGACGCATCAAAACCGGGCAATCCAACCGGGATAATACCACCAGTCCCCGGCGTTCCAATACCGTTTCTGAGATACCTTAGCATTTTTCCCCTGTCAATGCAACAACTCACGGCCTGACGGAGTGCCTTATATTGTTCCGAAGTCAGTCCACAATCATAATTAAGGTTGAACGCCATGTATTCTGTGTTGAGATAAGGTTCTTTTATAAGTTGGATTTTCCCGTCATATTTGTGACGAAGCGTTCCGATATGGGTAAGAAGCTCATCCTTATAACGCGCGTCTATTCCAGACATGAAGTCGAATTTGCCTTTCACAAACTCCATAAAAGCAACTTGTTTATCTATGATAAAGCTTATTGAAACGCCGTCGATATAAGGCAGACGCACGCCGTCTTCGCTTTCAAAATAGTCGTTGTTTTTTACAAGTACCAGTTTCACGCCTTCCTGCCATTTCTTAAATTCAAAGGGCCCCGTGCCGACTGGATGACGAGCAAAATCATCTCCGTAGAAATCGACGGCTTCATGCGGCACGACAGAGGCGTATGCCATTGACAGGACTCCGAGAAACGCTGGAAACGGCTTTTTTAACTTTATTATAAAAATACTGTCGTTCAATGCGTTATACGATTCAACATTTGAAAAAATCCACGTTCCGTACGAATTAAGCCGTCTATCAAGAACGCGATTGAAAGAATACTCGAAATCATAAGCCGTCACACACCGCCTTCGGCCTTCAAAGCATTCGTCATCATGAAACAAAACGTCGTTTCTCAGCGAAAAAACATACGACAATCCATCTTCGGAAACACTCCATTTCTTTGCCACACGAGGCACGATATTCATTTTATCGTCGAAAGCGACAAGGCCGGTGAAAATCTGATTGCATACCCAAATATGAGGCTGGTCTTTGGCGTAAATAGGATCCAAAGTCAGAATGCCCGCCGACTCGTTATAACGAAAAATCTTTTTCCCGTCGGCACTATCTCCGCGACCGCACGAAGCAAGAAACAAAATCATCAATATTGGTACAAAATGTCTCATAATCAATTCCCCGCCACTCTCAATTTTTTCAACAATTCATCGCGATAGTTGGAGCCAATCGGAATCTTTCGTCCGCCGACAGTAACAAATTGTTTGTCAACATCTTCGATATAATTTATTGATATTATGAACGATTTATGTACACGGAAGAACCTGTCTGCCGGCAGTCTTTCCTCAAGATTCTTCAGTGAATAAAGGGCCGTCACGCGCCGCGTCGTCATATTAAACGACACATACTCGTGTTGTCCTTCAACAAAAAGGAGGTCGTCGTAGTTGATTTTGTAGAGTTTGTAGTCAGCCTTGACCATCATATAGTCGGCGACCGGTTGAGGCTGTTCCCTCTTCCCTAACAGTTCTTTAGCCTTATTGACAGCCTGAAGGAAACGCGCGAAATCGAAAGGTTTGAGCAGGTAATCGACAACGTCCAAGGCGAAAGCGTCAACGGCATATTCACTGTAAGCCGTCGTCAATATGACGGCAGGTTTCTTGTCAAGCCTTTTCAGCAACGTCTCTCCGGTCATTTCCGGCATCTGAATATCCAAAAGCATTATATCAACCTGTTTATTTGCAAGGACATCCATCGCCTTAACCGCGCTGCTGCAGCAATCGACGAGATTCAGACTATCGACTTTTGAGACATAATCCTGAAGCAGCATTCTTGCCGGATATTCGTCATCGACGACCAAGACATTGTATTTTTCCATGACTTATTTTTTATTTTCTTTAACTGTTAGCACGACTTCAAAAACGCCGTTTTCATCCGACACATTCATCAAGAAGCGTTCTCCGTAATAAAGTTCAAGACGTTTTCTGACGTTGGCGAGTCCTATTCCGGCTTTTTGTTCTAATGAAGTCGCTATGTGCATCTGACTTTTGACGGAGTTTCTCGCGCGGAAGGTCATTCCGTCGTTATTTTGTACAAACTCCAATTTTATAAATCCGTCCGGAGCATTCTCTATCCCGCTGTATTTGAAACAGTTTTCTACGATAGGCTGAAGCATCATCGGAACAATAACGCAGTCGCTGTTTTCAATTTTCTTTTCAAAAACGACATTGGGAGTGTACTCAAATTGCATCAGACGGAAATCAATGTAGTTATCAATATATTTTATTTCTTTCTCTAAAGAAATCGTTTCGGCCTGACAATCAACCATAACGTAGCGCAGCATTTCTGAAAGGCGGAGAATACTTTCTAAAGACTTTTCGTCGTGCATATAGACGAGGGAATAAACATTATTGAGCGCGTTAAACAGGAAGTGCGGGTTGATCTGCGATTTAAGATAGCGCAGTTCCATTTCAAGCGACTCGTTTTTCAGGTCGGTCTGAATCTTCAAGTTGTCGAGTTCCTTTTTTTGGAAGCATGAAATGACTGTTGCGAGGACCGTGAAAAGATTAATGAAGACGCGCGTCATAAAAGACGGCACGAAATCGTAGTTCGAATAGTCATTAACAGCAGTGTGAGGCTTAATGGGAAGATAGACTCCCATCAGATCCGCGAGGCTTAGCGACGAAAACAGATTCAGCCACGAATACAGTATCACCGTTATAAAAGTCAGTGTGTAGAAAAGCCACGTTTTCCCCTTAAAAAGAAAATATCTGACCAAGACCTCGCTCTCAAAAAGGCACAACACAACAAGCGAGAAGACTATAATCAGCGAATGCAGAACTGAGAACCAAGAATGCACCCTCCAGAACATCACACAGAAAAAGGCGTAAAGCGACAGCCACAAAATAATGGTTCTGAAAGACGGTTTGAGAATCAACTTCATCGGTGTTCAGATATGATTTTACAACGCGAAAGTGCAAAAATAGCGATTTATGGCAATAAAAATAAATCTTTTCAATAAAAAAACGACATATCCAACTATTCTTTAACTTTGCGCCGACAAAGAGATTTTTATGTGCAATATTATTCCGACAGCATATTTCCCAAGTATTCTTTATTTATCGCTCTTTATCAAGCGGAAATTTAAAATAGAGATATTTGAAACGTTCCGAAAACAGTCGTGCCGCACAAGATGTACAGTATTGACAGCCAACGGATTGCAGACTTTAAGCGTGCCCGTCGTAAAGGTCAACGGAAATCACACCCTGACGCGGGACATCAGAATATGCTACAACGAACCTTGGCAGCAGATCCACCGAAGGTGCATCGAATCGGCTTACCGAAAATCGCCTTATTTCGAGCATTATTTTCCTTATATAGAAGATATTTTTTCAACTGAATATCAAACGCTTATCGACCTCAACGATGCTTGTTTGAAAGCTTTACTTAAAATCTTGAAACAGGATATTGGCATAAAGCACACCGATAATTTCACACCGATTGAGAGCGATAACGACTTGAGAATCACGTTGTCGGATGATAAAAACACTGGAAACACGATTTTTCCGGAATACTACCAAGTGTTTTCCGACCGTCACGGATTCGTGCCCAACTTAAGCATTTTAGACTTGATTTTCAACGAGGGAGCTTCCGCCTTATCATATCTTGAAAATATCACTCCGGATACTCTATTCTGACGTGATATATGCTCATCAGCTTCTTCTTCAACACTTTCTTTATGGTGATGAGGTCGCGTTGAGTGAGGTCGGTGTTGAGGAACTGCCCGCTGTTGGCTTGTCCGTCAACGAGATTTTCCACAAGTGCCTCCAAAGTGCCTGCGTCCTTGTTTTTCACGCTTCGCGAAGCAGCCTCGACAGAATCGGCTATCATCAGTATCGCCGTTTCCTTCGAAAAAGGATTCGGTCCGTGATACCTGAACTCGGATTCGTCAAAATTCGGATTGATTTCCTTCTCCTTATTATAGAAATAATATGTAAACCGAGTCCCGTGGTGAGTCCTCACGAAGTCGATTATCTCCTCCGGAACATTGTATTCGTGGCACAACTCAATACCGGAAAGCACGTGCCCGATGATTATCTGCGCACTTTCAGAGTACGAATATTCATCATGAGGATTAAACTTACTATTTTGATTTTCAACAAAAAACAGCGGAGACTTCAATTTACCGACATCATGATACATTGCACCTGTACGTCCGAGAAGCGCATTACCGCCAACTGCGCGAATAAGTTCCTCGCATATATCAGCAACAAGCATTGTATGTTGAAACGTTCCGGGGGCTTCCGTGGCAAGGCGACGCAAAAGAGGCGTGTTCGTGTTGCTCAACTCGAGAAGCGTCATATTGGTGACGTAGCCGAAAAGCCTCTCTATCAGGAATATCAGAGGCAGGGCCATAAGCGAGAGAAGGGCATTCAGGAAAAACGCGCCCACGACTCTGAAACTAAGCATATTGAAGCCGCCATCATAAACAAGCACCGAACCAAGATAAAGAACGAAATACGTGACGAATACCGCCGCTGAAGTCAACATGTAGGCATAACGGTTACGATATTTGTTCAGGATGAAAATCGGTATCATCATGACGAACATCTGGGTGAAGAAGAACCTGAACGGATTTGGTATCGCAAAACTTATCAGAATAAGCACCAACACATTGACTGTAAACGTTATACGCACATCGAAGAAACTCATCAGCAACATCGGCAGAATGACGATTGGTATTACGGACGAAACAAATTCAAAATCAAATTTCAAGGCAAGGAAATACGAAATCACAAATATCGTCATGAGCAGCAGCACCAACACGACCGATTTCGTCTCCGCATAGAACAAAGGTGTGACGGTTTTAAACATCAGAAACATCATGATGACTATGACCGCCACCATCACGAACTGCCCGAAAAGAAGATAGTTCTTGCTGAACAAACTCGACGCATGGATATTGTATTCTTTCTGCAAAGAATTGAGTATCATGAATTTATCATCATTAACAATCTCATTTTCAGATATAATGAGCTCGTCTTTCTGAACCATTCCATACGTCAGGGAAACTTCCGACAAGGCCTTCGCCCTCGACTGTTTCGTTAATTCGTCGGAATAAAAAACATTCTGACGTAATGAATTGATAATTATTCTGTTAAGAACTGCCGACACTGATGCATTGCCAATAGAGGCAACCTTGTCGGAAACAATATCGGAAGCCTTCTGCAAAGTCAGCACGTCACCAACGCTGATATTGTTGACGACACGGTTGACCAAAAGCACAATATTGTCATCATTCTTCATCGCGTCAAGTATGGGATGATGCGACATAACGCCAATCTTCTCTATTGTGTCGTATATCTTCAAAGCCATTTTACCATACGCGACACCGTCCGTCTCATTCGATTTGAAATACGTCTTTATATCATCCACAAGGGCATCGCGACCGTCTTTCGTCAACGACTCATCCATTACGAATATCGGATAAATATCGCGCAAAGCTTCTTCGCGTTCAGCCTTTAATTTATCGTCATCTTTATAGACAGCAAAATCAAACGGAGCGTACAATGTGGCATGTTTCCAAGGCACAGAACGTTGATACTCATACTTAAACATCATCGTTCGAGGCATCTGCCAAACGACAATAATTATAAAGGCTACAAAAAGTGATACTTTAAATATGGTTCCATAAGAATGGCGTATCAGACTGAAAAACTTATTTATACTACTCATACACAACTTTAAATCAAATGCAAAATTAGGAAAATATCCGCATTTCCCGACGGCTTTTTTTTGTAATTTAGCACGTCGTTTAAAAAAAGGCAAACATGAACAACAAGCACGGAATATGCTCATTATCAGTCATTCCAATAAGAAGCAATCCTTCACATGAAAGTGAATTGGTATCAGAACTTCTCTACGGAGAAACGTATGATGTCGTTGATGAAAACGACGAATGGCTGTATATCAAAACTATCTGCGATGCTTACGAAGGTTGGATAAGGAAACTGCAACACACTGATTTTGATGTCAATCAGGCTGAAAAGACGTACATTGTCGCGTCTCCGATAACGAATTTCGACGGCAAAGTCTTATCAATGGGCAGTTTCATCACACAAAAAACGCCTGACAGCATACAGAAATGCGAACCTGATGCCGAATTGTTCACAAAAGCCGCGAAGGCCTTGCTTGGCGCGCCTTACCGTTGGGGCGGGAAAACCATTTTCGGAATCGACTGTTCTGCTTTCGTGCAAGTTTGCGCGCGCGTGGCAGGATTATCGCTTCCCCGCGATGCGTCACAACAAGCATCTAAAGGGCAGATCGTTTATTTTCTCGACGAAGTCAAAGCCGGAGACATCGCATTCTTCAAAAATGCCGAAGGCAAAATCGTCCACGTGGGAATAATGCTCTCAAAAGACACCATAATTCATTCGTCGGGGTGTGTCAGAATTGACGCCATCGATCAAACGGGCATCTTTAACAGAGAAACGAAACGCCACACGCATCAGTTGGCATTTATAAAAAGAATATTTTGATAGAAGAAGTTAGAAGTTAGAAGATAGAAGTTAGAAGGGCTTACGATATTCACGGTTAAGATGCGATTTATCGAATAAGTGCGATAACTAAATCTCGCACAATCATAAAGCATATCACAAAAGTATATGAGAGTTTCATAAAAGTACCGGCGAGGAATCCGATGAACGAACCAAAGGCTGAACGCAAGGCCATTTCATCATCAACGCCGGCAAGTTTCTCACCGCAATAAGCACCTACGAAAGGTCCCGCGAGAAGTCCTACAAGACCAAACGGGCCAATCGTTATACCTAAAATCGGCAAAACTACAACACTGACAATCAATCCGATAGTACTCCCCCTCACTCCGGATTTCGTTCCTCCGAACTTTTTCGTCCCCCATGCCGGGACGATGTAATCCATCAGCGTGATAACGACGCATAAAACGCCGGTGACAATCAAAGTCGCCGCCGAATACTGAATCGCGTTTGTAAAATGAAGTACGATAAGTGCCGCATAAGTGACAATCGTCCCCGGTATCACCGGCAAGACATCTCCAATGAAACCGATAATAATCAATACGATAGCGAGAATTGCAAGAAAAATATCCATATTTTTTCTGCAAAAATACGAAAAACTCTTGACTTGTATTATTTTTTTGCCGTAACTTTGCGGAACCAAAAACCAAGAAACCAATGAAAAAGTTTATTTTTGTTGCAGTTCTCATGTTTTTTTGCATGACGGCTGCCAGTGCATACGGAGTCGGCGGCGTTGTCGGAGCGCGTGCGTTGGCCATTGGAAACATCGGCGTGACGTACAGCGACCAATGGTCTGTCCTGAACAATCCTGCAGGAATGGCTTCGTTGCACAACTGGAGCATCGGGGCTTACTATGAAAACCGTTTTCTGCTAAAGGAAACAGCCTTAAAAAACGCCAATCTGAACATACCTTTAAATGTAGGTACATTCGGTGTCTCCGTTCAACAATACGGTTACGAAAAATATAACGAAAACAGATTCACAATAGCTTTTGCGCGAGCATTCGGTCCATATCTGAGAATCGGGCTTTCACTCGACTATCTTTTATTCTGTTTTTCAGACGGTTACGACAGATTATCTGCTGCGACGATCGGCATCGGAGCGCAATCCGATCTTAGCGAGAAAATTCACCTCGGAGCGTATATATTCAACCCGACAGCATCAAAAACGAAGACGCTAACGAAATCGAAGATACCGATAATAATGAGGTTCGGCATAAGTTACGACATCTGCGATGAAGTTGTCACCTCTGCGGAAATCGAAGACGAGACAGATATAGGATTACGGATCAAAACGGGGATAGAATACAAGGCTTTTGGAGACTTCTTCATCAGAGCCGGATTTGCGAGCAATCCCGGAAAAGTTTGTTTCGGAGCCGGATATTCCGTCGGGAGGCTGACGATAGACATATCATCCCAAATACATCAGAAATTAGGTCCGACATTACAATGCGGCCTCATCTTCAAAATAAAAAAACAAAAGGAGGCAGAATGAAGTCAGTTAAAAACATTACGATTTTATTTTGTCTGATTTTCCTTACGGCTGACATTTTCGCACAAACTCCCGACGACGCCGTTTTGCGCATGATAGAGAGCTTAGCCGAAGACAGCGACGGAGAAACAGACTACAACGAACTTGTGGAGACCTATTATTCATTGACAGAAAACAAGATAAACATCAACAGTGACGACATCGACATTCTCGGAGAATACAAATTTCTCGACCATTTTCAAATCGAAAAAATCAAAGAGTACAGAAGAAGTTACGGAGACATAAAAATCGTCGAAGAACTTATTATGATTGAAGGTTTGTATGAAGAAAACGTCATATTTTTACTGCCGATAATCAAATTCGAGCATCAACAAGAAGTCAATACAATAACGAAAAAAACTCCAAAAAATCTGTTAAGATACGGAAAGCACAAAGCTTTGGCACAGATTGACAGAGCCTTACAGCCTCAAAATGCCTATCCGAGCCATGTTGGAAGTGCCGAAAGACTGTTATTCAGATACAATTATGATTACAAAGACGTTCTGCAAACAGGATTTGTGTTTGAGAAAGATGCCGGTGAAAAAAGTCTGACTGATTTTTGGTCTTTTCACGTGTTCGTCAAAAACATGAGATTTGTCGAAGCTCTCGCATTAGGAGATTATAAGGTCTCTTTCGGGCAGGGATTGACAATGGGCAACGGTCTTGCCTTTACGACGACAGGCAGCAGCCTGATGAGAAGGAACGCCAAAATAAGGGCGAGTAAGACAGCCGATGAAAGCGGACATCTGCGGGGAGCTGCGGCAACATTGAAACACAAATATTTAGAACTGACATTGTTTTTTTCTAATCGGAGCCGCGATGCAACCATCAGTATGGAAGACAGCATAACAGGCGAAATTTTGGAGGTCAGTTCACTGCAAAACACGGGCTTGCACAGAACCAAAAATGAAACAGCCGCCAAAGACGCGATAAAATGCAGGCTGTTTGGCGGCAACATAAGCTTCAAGACATCGAATTTTCAAGTTGGCTACACGATACATCACAGCGATTTCGGGTGCAGGATAAACCCAAAGGAAACAATTTACAACAGACTGTATTTCAGAGGCGACCGACTAACTGTACAAGGTTTAGACTTTTATCATATAACTCAGCACACGGCACTTTATGGTGAGTTTTCGATAAGCGACAACGGCGGCATGGCCGGAATTGTCGGTCTCACTATAAAACCGACAGGATATATCGGTCTGACATTGTCATACCGCAATTATAGTAAGAATTATCAGAATTTTTATGGTAATGCCTACGGAGGTGCCGCCCGCGATGAGCAGGGTTGGTATTTCGGAACGTCTATGACGATTGCACCTAAGTGGAATATCGCGGGCGGCATAGACTTGATCAGGCACGACATGCCGAGAAACCTGACATACGCCCCGAGTTCTAAACAGAAATATGACGTAAAACTATCGCACAAAGTTAACGACAAGACGGAAATCTTCGTCCAATACAAATACAACGAAAAAATGAAGAACACCACTACAGATGTATTTCAGAAATACCTTACAGATGTAAAAACGCACAGTATTTCTTTCAACATTTCCTATCCTTTTGGCGAAAAAATAGAAATGAAGAACAAAGTCATGATGTCAGAAACAGGCGGTGACGAAACCGCAGCAGGACGAAGCTGGCTCTTCCTTCATGACATCATTTTCAAGACGGAAAAGCCGAAACTAAACATCGCATTAAGATACGCGTTGTTTGACGCGCAGAACGGGAGTGTTTACGCATACGAGAATGATGTACTATATTCATTTTCAATAACAAGTTTGACGCATAAAGGAATCCGGACGTACCTCGTTATAAAAACCGAAATCTTTGATGCCGTGGAAATAGCGGGAAAGATAGGCGCAACCATATACGACGAAGAACAAAGCATCGGCGAAACGACAGGAAAATTAAAAGCCGACGCGAAATTACAGATTATAGGAAAGTTTTAAACCATTAAGCAACAATGACGCGTCAACCAACGAATCTACGGCTGTAAAACTTTAATAAACAATATGTTACAGTATTTAATAACTTCAATTTGAAACAAATTCGTTATTCTGTTTCTCGGAATTTTGAAATCAATGAATCAGGAATGCTCGTTACTCATTACATCATTTTCAGAATGGAAAACATCTATCGCCGTGATAATGGCGAAGCAACTCCATACCGGCACCGCGAGTTTGTCGGTATCGAGGAAGTTGTTCATCACACCGTGAACAAAATACGTGATGAGTGCGAGCGTTACTCCGAGCACAAGAATTTTTGTCTCACGTTTCTGTTTCTTGTTATAAACGAGAAGTCCCTTCCCTATCCCGACGGAAACAAGGACTATCATCAAAAGCATGCCAGGCAGTCCCATCTCCGCCAACGGGCCGATATATTCGCTGTGCGCATTGCCCATATCACCGGAAGAAGTACTTATTATAGTTTTCTCATCTTGTTTTTGGAAAGCTCCATAGACAAATTGGTATGTACCAAAGCCCCATCCCGTAATCGGGCGTTCGTGAAACATCCTGAATGCACAATTCCATCTGTTAAGACGCTCAAGATTAGACGCGTCTGTCGATATGTTTGTCATCGACTGGATATTTTCGGCAAAGTCACCGGAAGCATCCTGGTCATTTTTTTCGAGAGCGCCAAGAATCTGCGACTGAAATGCAAAAAACAAGGCTATCATTATTATTCCAACGGACAAAAGCCATTTGAACTTTATCTTGAGAAGCACGCAGACAAACACCATAAGAGCCGCTACAACGCTTATCCACGCCGCACGGCACGAGGACAGCACCAAAGCAACTGCAAGCAATGCGAACACTCCGAAAACCAGCATCTTCCAGCGTCTCCGCATAGGCATAAATAGAAATGCTGCACTAATGACAAGAAACATCGCCAATGCCGCACCGTATGCCGTATGATCATTATAGAAAGGTGTCATAACCCAGTGCGCAGCATCATGATCAAAAGCATTAACAGCATGATTTACAATCGTATAACATACAACAAGCATCAAACTCGCGATGTAAAACCATAAAAATTTCTTTATATTGTCAACATCTTTGAACAAAATCGCACACATGAAGAATGACGGCACGATGAACCACAACTGCGACAACACGTGTTTCAAAGACACAACCGGAAATTCGCTCGTAAACATCGTGACGACCATCCAGCCGAGAAGTGCATATATCGCAATGGAAATTGGATGTTTAGCAATCTGTAAATCAAACTTTTTTTCGTATAATAACTTGGCAATGAATACAAACAGCAAGCCAAGAAGTAGCACATCGCATGGAAACGACACTCCTATTCCTGAATCTTTCAGGTCAAGTTCGATGGAGAGTGGTGTCAGAAAAGCTATCAGGAGAAGCACCTTGTCTAACGAAAAGACATACAGCATAAGCACTCCCGCGACAAGGGGAAGTGCAAAAAACAGGTACGAGTCAGCGGCGACGACAAAGAACAAGCCTATCGCCACGAACATTGCGACACAGAAATAGATTAACGATATTTTCTTTTTCTCAGTCAAAGCCTATTCTTCTTTCTTCATACCGTCAAGTGCAAGCACAAGAAGTACTACGGCGCAGAACGCAGCCAAACCAGATACTGCAGTTATCACAGAACGTTTCGGAGAAAACTTTCGGTCGGCAACACCAGGATGAGAAATAATATTGGTGGAAGGTTCGAAACCGAGATATAACGTCATTTCCTGATCATATTGCTCCTTAACGGAAGAATAAGTTTTAGTCTCTATTCCAAGTTCGGTATGTGTATTTTTCAACTCTGCACCATATTTGAGAATATTCTCCTTCATTTCGGACAAAGCCTTTTTATCGACTTTGGCGGCACCTTCGAATGTTCCGAGCTCACCCTTCACAATTTCGGCATATTGGTTATCAGGATCGTTGACTCCGTACAAACTATTTATCTCCTTTATTCTAGCTCTCAGGGAATCAACAATGTTCTTTGAATTGTCAAGAACGAGTTTCATGGCACGGAGACGCTCGCCACGTTTTGACTTGTCGAGACGATCAAACTTAAGCTGGTAAATACGTATCATTTCGTTCGCAATATCGCAGGCCATTTGTGGGTCCTTATCCAAAACAGTCAGACTGACAGCGTCGTAGGCTGTTTTTGAGACATCGATGTTTTTCTTTATTTTTTTGTTAACCTTGGTTTGGAGATAACGGTCATTCTCATCTATACCGTAATGTTTCACTAAATCGAACTTGGCGATAATGGAATCCTTGATGTCCTGAGACATAATAATCTGCATCATCTGTTCCGTAAACTCCTCATTTATAGCATATTCTCCATTAGCGGGATATAGTATGGCTTCTGATTTGAACATCGGCGTGATAAATGACGGACCTGAAAAAACATAACCGCACAACGCTGCGACAATTGTAACAATGATGATGTGCCATTTGCGCTTCAAAAGTGCTTCGATGACTGATGTGTTATCAAAAAACTTAGACATAACGATTTTTTTGCTGGTTAAGTAATACTAAATTTGTCGTCAAAGTTATGAATTATTTTCGTTCACATGAACTTTATTCCGACTTTTGGCCTTTATTTGTTGCAATGATGTTTTTGCAAGAACAAGCAACTCTTTATAATCAATAAGTTTCGTAACGAAGGCTATAATAATTGTTGTCAAGATTGAGATTCCCGCCGCGCTTAGTACATTCGTTATATTCTGCTTCAATATCCAGACCGCGACAGCTGAAACGATGAAAAATACTGCCATCCTCACCCAAAATGACATTCCGAATGACAGCTTGAACACCTTTTTGGCAATCAGATATTCGGCCACACAGATGACTGACTGGACGCAAAGGCTCGTAAAAGCAGCACCAACGGCCATGAAATGCGGTATAAACAGCATATTCAGCATAATATTGACCACCACACCAATTCCGGAAACAATGTTGAGATACCTCAGATTACCGTTGGCAGTCAGAAGCGTACCGAAGATATATGTGACGGAAATCGAAACGAAACTGCCCATCAAAATCATCAAAATGACGGAAGCCTCTTCGGAACTGCTTTCAGGATACATCAGGCGCATAATGTCGCCACTGAAGAACATACAGTTCACGGCAACGACGCCCGTCATCGCAACCATTAATCCAAACGACTGTTTTACAAGGTTTTGCAACGATTCGTTTTGTTTTATCATCGCAGCGAAAAGAGGCAGCAGAATAACAGAAAACAAATACGAAATGTTATTGCCTGCATCAAAAAGACGATAGGCGCGGGCATAAATGCCGGTCTGCTGCGCCGCGATGTCATCTGGTAAAATCCTCTCAATGAGGACTGGTTCGAGACGGCTGTAAAAACTCATCAATAAGACGAGCATTGCGTACGGCAGGCTTTTTTTGATAATCATCAAGACAAACGGGACATTGAGTTTCAGAGTCAGTCTGCCGGTGTGCTTCAAAACAACGGCAACAGCCAGTATAAGTGTCACGACGTATGAAGCCGTCTGCGCATAAACGAACCAATAAATATTAAAACTGCTTCTCGGAAAGATGCCCGACCACAACAGGAATCCGCAAATCAAAATCATCAAAAGCCTGTCAAGAATAGACAAAATGCTGTCTGTTTTAAACAAAAGAAGAGCGGAAATGTTGGAACGGACGTAGAGAATAAATGAAAGAAGCACCTGATTCAAGCCGACCAATGCCAAGAGTTTCAACTGTTCTCCCCTATACCCTATCAGCAGGCCGACAGCAAAGATAATCGCAAAATAAACGACGGAAAGGAAAATCTTCGCCTGCGATATTCCGGCGAAATGCTTCGCGAGCAGATGAGGAAATTGCGCTATGTTGCGGTTGTTGAAATTTGTGAGGCCAATATCGAGGACGATATAAAAAAGGCACGCGAAATTGGACAAAGCGAGATAAGAACCATAAGCCACATCACCGACGTTGACCTGTACCGCCGTGTCAACGCCGAGAATCCAGAACGGCTTTATCAGCAAATTGACAAAAAGCAGAAATACAATATTTTTCAGGAAGCGTCTATCCATCGCCAAAAAATCAGTTGCAAAATTAAGGATTTATATCATTCCTTTCGTAAAAAACACTAATTTTGTCCTTTAATATGAAAGGGTATTCGGACATAGAGATTCAAGCCATCGAATCGGCGCACGACGAGCTGAAAAGGGTTCTTGCGTCGGGGATGACACCGGAACAGATGGAATATATAGACAAAGCTTACGTCCTCGCCTTCACGAAATACGACAACAGACGAATGCTCAACGGCAAGCCGTATATCCTCCACCTCATCGAGATGGCGAAAATAGTATATCTCGAATTCGGTATGAGGAGCAAATGCGTCGTGTCGGCCTTTCTTCACGGGATAACCTACAAAACAGGTTTGAGTATCAGTTTTATAAGAGAACAATTCGGGGAATCCGTAGCAAAAATAATAGACGGCTTCGACAAGATTTCCTTCGTCCACACCGATGCCGTGTCATTCAATGCCGAACAATACCGCCGCCTGTTCATCTCACTCATCGACGACATCAGGGTTATTCTACTTAAGATAACGCACCGCATCTACGATTTCAGGCACAAAGACGAAATTTCCCCGGAAAAAATGCAGGGCTTCATCAACGAAATGAAATACATCTTCATACCCATCGTACACCGTCTCGGACTTTATTCCATAAAGAAAGAGATGGAAGAAGAAGTGATGAAGTTCGAAAATCCCGCCGAATTTGAATATCTTCAGAAGAAAATCGAAACGATAAAGGAACAGCAGTACATCAGGATTGAAGATTTTCTGAAGCCTATACAGGACGCGCTGAAAGAAGAAGACATCAATACATCCATCAAATGGCGGTTCAAGTCGATTCCGTCTATTTTTGCCAAGATGCAGAGGCAGAATGTTCCTTTTGAGGAGGTTTACGACATTCTCGCCGTGAGAATCATTATCAAAGGAAGTCCGGAAGAAAACGAAAAGACAGACTGCTGGCGCGTTTATTCATTGATAACCAATATATATCAACCCAATAACAGCCGTCTCCGCGACTGGATAACGACACCGAAGCCGTCAGGATACGAATCACTGCACACGACGGTTTTGTACGGCAAGGCGTGGGTCGAAGTTCAGATACGGACCGAGAGGATGGACTACAACGCCGAAACGGGCAGCGCGTCACATTGGCGTTACAAGGACATCTCGACGGTTAATCCCGAAGACGAATGGCTCAACAAGATACGCCTTTACCTTGAGTCGCCGATAGAGAGCCAGATTGATTTCCCCGACGAGAAACTCTCAAAGACGCACGAAGCCGATAAAGTCTATATCCTCACTCCGACCGGCGAACTCAGAAAACTGCGCATCGGCTCAACCGTTCTCGACTTCGCTTACGACATTCATACCGAAATCGGCAATCACTGCTCCGGAGCAATCGTCAACGGAAAGGAACGCCCGCTCTTCTTCGTCTTGACAAACGGCGACGTCGTTGAAATAAAAAAGGACGATAATGCCGAACCGAAGACAAAATGGCTGTCGTTTGTGACGACGGAAAAGGCAAAAAACATGATACGCAAATTTTTAAAGGAAGAAAAACAGATATCGTTATGAACAAAGAATCCATCGTTGAAATATTCAGAGGCTCTGACATCGAGGCCAACTATGCCGCCGCCATAATCAAAGAAAACGGCATTCGGTGTATTGTCAGAAACGCCTTCTCGGAAAGCATTGCGGCAGGCTGGGCCGACGGCTATCCGGCGAGCAGCACCGCCCTATTCGTTGACGAGGAAGACGGCGAAAAGGCGAAAGCACTTATAAAAGAAGCCTTTAATGCCAATCAACAGAGCGTATAAAAAAAAACCGAATATTTTGTATATTTGCCTTTTTATTTTTTCAGAAAAAAATGTCAATAACATCTCTTAAAAACCGGCATCCTTTGGCTACGCTTCTCCTTACGGCGTTGGCGATACGGCTTTTGTGCCTGTTTCTGCCGGACGGATTCAGCGACGGCGTGTCATACACGGAAAACCTATCCGGCGTATTGATTCACAGACTTTTCTATATGATAACATCGCTTTTCACGATAGCCTTCACTTATAGGATGTCGGAATTATTTTCTTCAAAACGTACGGCATGGAACATCGGAGCCGTTGTAGCTTTCTGCCTTATCCGCCCCAACTTGTCATTCGTCACCGACCCGTGCGTATTCACAAGCCTCCCGTTTATGCTGTACGGATGCCTTATCGTCCTCCGACAAGAGATGCTTCGGCAGGCTTCTTTGAACGGAAATATCCACCGCACATCGTTCATCATAGCCGGAATGGTGATGGCCGTTGGTGTCGCCGTATGGTTAAACGCCTGTCTGATAGTGCTTCCTATTTTACTCATCCTCATTTTCAGAAGTAAAAAGTCGGCGTTGTTTATGGCAGCGGGATTCACAGTAACGGCAGTCATCATTTTCGCGGCGACATACTTCATAGCCCACACTACGACATACAAAATACTTGACAATCTGTTATAAAAAAATGGAAAAAGAGTCGGCACGCAAACGTATAGCGGAGTTGTCCGAAACGATTGAACGGCACAACTACAACTATTATATACTCGCTAATCCGACCATCAGCGACTTCGACTTCGACATGCTCCTAAACGAACTCATCGCGCTCGAAAAGGAGTTTCCCGAACTCGTCCTGCCGACATCGCCCACACAGCGTGTAGGCGGCGACATCACCAAGAACTTCGCCACCGTGACGCATCATTTCCCGATGCTTTCATTGGCCAACTCGTATAACAGAGAGGAAATCATAGACTTCATCGACAGAATAAAAAAGACCATCAACGAACCCGTAACATTCGTCTGCGAACTCAAATTCGACGGTATTTCCATCAGCCTGACGTACAGCCACGGCGAACTTATTCGCGCAGTGACACGCGGAGACGGCAAACAAGGTGATGATGTCACGACGAACATCAAGACAATCAGGACTATTCCGCTGAAACTTCACGGTGATTTTCCTGATTTCTTCGAGATGCGCGGCGAAGTGATTATGCCTCACGACAGTTTCAACACCATCAACGTCGAGCGCGACGACCTCGGACTGCCGCCTTTTGCCAACCCGCGAAACGCAACGGCAGGCACCGTCAAACTTCAATACTCACGCGAAGTGGCACGCCGCCGACTCGACAACTACTGTTATTATATGATGATGGACGAACTGCCTTTCGCGACTCATTATGAGAGCCTTATGGCTGCTAAAAAATGGGGATTCAACATATCGGAACATATTGCGAAGTGTACGACGATAGACGAAATCCAGCAGTTCATCGACATCTGGGACGAAAAGCGTAAGACACTTCCCTTCGACATCGACGGCATCGTGATAAAAGTCGATAATTTCGCACAAAGAGAACAACTCGGCACTACATCAAAGTCGCCACGATGGGCCATCGCGTACAAATTCAAGGCCGAACAAGCCTGCACACGCCTCAACGAAGTGACATTCCAGGTAGGCCGACACGGAACGATAACGCCTGTCGCAAATCTTGATGCAGTTCCATTGGCCGGCACAACCGTAAAAAGGGCGACGCTTCACAACGCCGACTTCATCAAACAACTCGACCTGCACGAAAAAGACATGGTCTTTGTGGAAAAAGGCGGCGAGATAATACCCAAGATAACCGGTGTCAACCTTGAAATGCGCGAGGCCGCAAGCAAAGAGATAGAGTTCGCCAAAACTTGTCCCGAATGCGGTACGAAACTGATTAGAAATGAAGGCGAAGCCGCATGGTACTGCCCCAACACGCTCGGCTGTCCTCCGCAAATCAAGGGCCGCATGGAACATTTCATCGAAAGAAAGGCAATGAATATAGAGAGCCTCGGCGAAGGAAAAATTGCCGTCCTATACGAAAAAGGACTTATCAAAGACTACGCCGACCTATACAGCCTGACTTACGACAAAATTTACGGAATAGAGAAAATCATCAAAATAGAAGACGAATACGGCCTTTTCCACGAATCCACAACGAGAAAAGTAAGTTTTAAAGACAAGACCGCCCGCAATATAATTGACGCACTCGAAAAATCAAAGGAAGTCCCGTTCCACAGAGTCCTCTTCGCACTCGGAATAAAATACGTCGGTGAAACGACCGCCAAACTGATTGCCGAAGAGATGGGCAACATCGACAACATCATCAACGCGAACATCGAAGACCTCACAAAAATCGACGAAGTCGGAGAAAAGATAGCGTTTTCGATAAAGGATTTCTTCTCAGACGAGCGCAATATCGAAGCCGTCAGACGCCTTCGCGAAGCCGGTCTTCAGTTTGAACAGAAGAAGAAGGAAGATAACGGAAAAGAGCAGATTCTGAAAGACAAAATCATCGTCGTAAGCGGCGTTTTTGAAAGATTTTCGCGCGACGAGATTAAACAGACAATTGAAGATTATGGCGGAAAGAACTCATCTTCAATATCTTCCAAGACATCTTTTATAGTCGCCGGAGACAAAATGGGACCTGAAAAGAGGAAAAAAGCAGAAAATCTAAATATCTTGATAATCAGCGAAGAAGAATTTATCTCAATGCTCAATGGAGCAAAAGAAAAAGACGATTCAAAAAAGGAAAAGCAAAAAGATTTGACATTATTTTAAAGACATATTTAAAAATTAACGAAATAAAACATCATTAACATGAAACCAACATTATTAGTTTTGGCAGCAGGAATGGGTTCTCGTTACGGAGCCTTAAAGCAGATGGACGGAGTTGGTCCAAACAACGAAGCCATCCTCGATTATTCTATTTTCGACGCGAAACGCGCGGGATTCGGCAAAATCGTCTTCGTCATACGCAAGGATTTTGCAGAGGCTTTTGAGAAAGCCAACAACAGCGAGAGATACGGAATACCTGTAGAATATGTCTATCAAGGACTTGAGTGCCTTCCAGAAGGTTTTTCCGTTCCTGAGGGAAGAGTGAAGCCTTGGGGCACCGGACACGCGGTCTTGATGGCGAAGGACAACATAAATGAGCCCTTTGCGGTAATAAACGCCGACGATTTCTACGGCAAAGAAGCTTTTGAAGTTATGGCGCGTTATCTTGAGAAATGCGAAGGCAAGACCGGTGCGTACAGCATGGTAGCCTACAAACTGAAGAACACGCTTTCAGATTTCGGCTCCGTTTCGCGCGGTGTCTGCACCAAAGGCAGATGCGACTACCTTAAGACCATCGTGGAGCGCACGTCGATTGTGAGAAAAGGCGACAAAGCCGAATACACCGACGAGACCGGCGCACATGAGTTAGACGTGGAATCGCTCGTGTCGATGAACTTCTTCGGTTTCACGCCCGACTTCTTCGACTATTGTGAGAAAGGGTTCGTGGAATTTCTAAGCGGAGCCGCGATGACGAACATCAAGGCCGAATTCTACATCCCGCTGATGGTCAACAAAGCCATCAACGAAGGATACGCGAAACTCAAGGTTCTCTCGAGCGACGCATCATGGTTCGGCGTGACATACAAAGAAGACAAGCCTGACGTAATGGCTAAACTGAGAAGCCTCATTGCAAAGGGCATTTATCCCGAGAAACTTTTTTAACACATTTTTAAAACACGACTATTCACAATAAAAAAAGTAAAAATATGAGTACAAAGACCAAACAATGGGGTGCCATTATCGTTATGATAGCCCTCTTCGCCATGATAGCTTTCGTGACAAACCTATGCTCTCCAATGGCCGTCATCGTTAAGAACCAGTTCGGAGCAAGCAACTTCCTCTCACAAATCGGCAACTACGGCAACTTCATCGCCTATCTGATTATGGGTATTCCTTCCGGAATGCTGATTAAGAAGTTCGGTTACAAAAAGACTTCGTTGATTGCTCTTGCCGTCGGTATCATCGGCATCTTGGTACAATGGGCAAGCGGAATATACGGTTTCGGAGTCTATCTCATCGGAGCCTTCATCGCGGGTTTCTGCATGTGCATGCTGAACACCGTCGTTAACCCGATGCTCAACCTCCTCGGCGGCGGCGGCAACAAAGGCAATCAGCTCATTCAAATTGGCGGCGTGTTCAATTCGGCAGCCGCTGTAGCCGTTTACATCATCATGGGCGCACTCATCGGCGAAGCCACAAAAGCAAAAATCTCAGATGCGACACCGGCTCTGCTTATCGCACTCGCCATCTTCGTCATCGGCTTCATCGTCATTCTTTTCACAAAGATTGAAGAACCCCAACAACCTGTCGAAGTCAAGTCGGAGAAGAAAGACAAATACAGCGCGTTCTCGTTCCGCCACTTCAAACTCGGCATCTTGGCTATTTTCCTTTACGGCGGCATCGAAGTCGGAACACCTACTTATATCATGCAGTATCTCACCGCCACACCTGACGCGGCGACTCCGGGTCTCGGAATGAACGGAACAATAGTAGGCTTAATCGTAGCCGTTTATTGGCTTATGATGCTCGTCGGACGTTTCATCGGAGGCGCTATCGGCAGCAAAGTATCATCAAAGGCAATGGTGACGACTGTTTCCATCGCGGCAATTGTTTTAGTGTTGTTCGGAATGTTTGCACCAACGACAATAAGAGTAAATGTTCCGGGCATTGACTGGGCCAATCTGAAAATGATTTGGGCGGAAGTTCCGGTCGGCATCTTTGCCTTTATCTTAGTCGGTCTCTGCACCTCGGTCATGTGGGGAAGCATCTTCAACCTCGCCACGGAAGGCCTCGGCAAATACACGGCCATCGCGTCAGGAGCATTCATGACGATGGTGTTCGGCTTTGCCATCATGGTCGGTCTTCAGGGAGCCGTCGCCGATTGGACCGGCAACTACATGACAAGCTACGTCGTCGTTTTGGCCTGCGCCGCATACATTCTCTTCTATGCCGTCGCCGGAAGTAAAAACGTCAACAAGGACATTCCTGTGGAATAAGACTTATCATTTTCTGCAGACATTCACACCATTGTGAAAACCATCGCCAAAATAGCATTCGTCGTATTGATTTTGACCGCGTTGCAAAGCTGTCTCGTCAGGAGTCATATTCCTGAAGGAAAGACTCTTCTGCTCGGCAACGTCGTTTATTCCGACAGTCTGAAGCATAAATATTCTGACGCAGAGATAGAAAACAACATCATACAGACGAACTACCGACACCTATTCCGTATAATGCCGCGTCTGTGGCTTTACTACAAGACGGAAAACAAAACGGGAAAGTTGGGAAAATGGTTTCATAATAACGTAGCCAAGCCGCCCGTCTATCTTGATGAGACGATGGCTCGTAAATCGGTGATACAGATGGAGAAATATCTGTTCAACGTCGGTTATTTCGGTGCTAAAGTTGAGACAGATGTCGTCACTCATAAAAAGTATTCGTGGATGTACTACAAGGTGATACAGCCTAAACCATATACGATAAAGGAAAAGAAGTTTAACATTGCAGATACGGCATTGGCACAATGCGTCAACAGTTTCGCCGACGAACTCATTCTGAATGTCGGCGACAACTACGACGCGTACCAGATCGACAAAGAGCGCACACTCATATCAGAAAAGATTCGCGACAACGGATATTATTTCTTTGCAAAAGAATATATCTATTATGAGGTTGACACCGCCCTGAACAGTCATCAGGTGAATATGACAATACGTATCGACAACCCGAAAAACGAAGTTACAGGTATCACCGAGCCGCACAAGAAATATGAGATAAACGACGTCTTCATATATCCGAGGTACGACCCTATCCGATTCGACATATCGCAGTGTGACACGATACTACACGAGATAAATATAAACGGACAGAAATATATCCACTACTTCGTTTTTCATAAAAATCCGCGAATGCGCCTCAACGCATTCAACAGACTCATTCAAATTCACAAAGGTGATCTTTTCAGCCTTACAAAGACAAGCCAGACATACAAATCGCTCAACAACCTGAAAATCTACAGTCTCAACAAAATCAGTTTCGACACAGTGACTTGTGCCGACGGGAAGACGAGACTAAACTGTAACATCGCATTACAGCGTGGCAAAACGCACTATTACAGTCTTCAGGTCGAAGGAACCAACTCCGGCGGCGACCTCGGCATCTTGGGAAGTCTGTCGTATGGAAACAAGAATATTTTCCGTGGCGGGGAAATCCTCAACGTGAAACTCAAAGGAGAACTTCAGGGACAGCACGTGATGAAGGACGGAGCAAAAGAAATATTCAACTCTTATCAGACAGGAGTTGAAGCCAACGTCATCTTTCCAAGACTCGTAAGTCCGTTCCCATTACGCTCGTTTTCCAAAGAATACCAGCCAAAAACGACGGTGGCCATAGGCTATAACAGACTCGTCAGGACATATTACGACCGCGAACTCTTCACTATACGGTTTGGTTACGATTGGATGGTGAACGACAAAGTACAGCATATATTTTCGCCAATCGACCAAAATTACGTCTTGATAAATCCTACAAACGAGTTTCAGAAGATTCTCGACAAAGAAACCAACCAACGTATAAAAGATCAATATACGAGCCATTTCCTTTTCGGCTTGAGTTACACCTTTATCTTCAGCAATCAGAATATAAAGAACTTGTCGGACTTCTTCTATTTCAAAGCCGACCTGCAGACCAGCGGAAACTTATTGTCGGCGTTCAACAGCGTTCTTCAAAAAAACGAAGGTTATTATAAAATCTTCGACATCCGCTATGCGCAATACATCAGGTTTTCTTTTGATTTCAGGCAATATCACCTTGTGACGAAAAGTCAGAGTCTCGTAGTCAGACTTATGGCCGGAATCGGACTTCCCTACGGAAACTCATACGACATGCCTTTTGAGAAAGCATTCTCGGCGGGAGGTGCAAACGGAATGCGCGGATGGGTCTTCCGTTCGTTGGGCCCCGGAGCGTTCAGAAACACCGAGAAAATAAACATTGAACGTATCGGCGACGTGCAGTTGGAAGCAAACATCGAATACCGCTTCCCCATCTACAACTTCATAAAGGGAGCCTTATTCGCAGATGCCGGCAACATCTGGCTGTTGAAGTCAAACGAGACGTTCAAAGACGGCGAATTTCATTTCAACAAGTTTTATAAACAACTCGGCATCGACGGCGGTTTAGGACTGCGTTTTGACGCGTCGCTGTTTATTTTAAGACTCGATTTCGCTCTTCCCTTATGCGACCCCGAAAAGGAAGGCAGCGACAAATGGCGTTTCAGCAAACTGCAATTCAGCGACTTCGTGATGAATATCGGTATCGGTTATCCGTTCTAAGACATTGAACTGATGGTGATTAACAAAAAGGGACAAGCCTCATGCGGACTTGCCCCTTCATTATTTCTAATAATAACGAAACGCCTTACTTCACGACGTAGAACTGACGAGTCGAGACTCCGTTTTCCGTATCAACGCGAAGTATATACATTCCCTCTGAAAACTGCGACATATCAATCACTGCTTCAAGAACTTCCACAGGAGCGTCATAAACAACCTGTCCCAAAGCATTTATCACCGTAATCTGTTTCATATCAGCGCCTTCGACCTTGAGATGTCCTCTCGTTGGATTGGGATAAACCGCCACATTGACATCATTTTCATCTAACGACATAAATGAAACACGCACAAAAGCCGGCTCCGTCTCACCTTCCGAAGTATAGACAGCCGTCACATGATAGTTATAAGTGCCGATGTCAACATTGTCGAAATATTCGTAAGATGTCTGATTTTCAACGGCCGGGACATTGGCTATCAATTGATAATCATCATCGGTCTCGGTCGTCGAACGATAGACGTTAAAACTCTCAAGGTCAACAGGATTATAGGTAAGGCGAATGTCGTCGATAGCCAAGGCATACTGGTCTGTGCAACCGAAATGACGGAGGGCGATATAAACTTCCTGTCCGGCGTATGCGCTAAGGTCAACGCTATATTCCAACCAAGGAGTCTGGTTAAGTTTGCCAGGCATAATGGTCCATTCGTCAATAGTAGTGAAATCGGCATCATCGGTGTTTCCCGTAGTAGAAACCGCCACTCCGAAATGTTCTTGACAATTATACGCATCGGCTGAGCAGGCCATAAACGAAAATATAGCGTTGCCAACTATCGGCAATTTAGGGGTAATAATGTAATTATCAGGCGTATAGGCTATTCCACCATGATCACCGTAGCAGTCTTTCGATTCGGAAATCAGGCAGATGTAGCCGCTCGGACATTCCAAACCTTGCACATGACGCCAATACACGCCGTCGCCATCGGCATCAATAAGCGTCCAGTCCTCAATCATTGTCTCCAAATCCCAATAAAGGTCTTCGGGGACTTCTGAAGCCGGGGCTTCCGATTTCCACGACAGGTACACGACGGACGGATCATACTGAATAAAACCTCCCTCAAGGTCGTAAGGAGCCATAAACCTTGACTGAGCTTTAACTGAAACGCCTGCAAGACAAAAAGCGCAGGCAAAAAGCAATGATAAAGAAATTTTTCTCATAAAAATAAATTTAATTTGTTAAACAATTGATTATTAATACTATATTTTTTATTTCTTTGAATAAACTTTAATTTTTTCCGACAAAGACTTGAATTTGCGTCCTCTTTCCTCGAAATTCTTATACTGATCGTAACTCGAAGCTGCCGGCGAAAGGAGACAAACATCACCTGCTTTAGCATTGGCGCCGAGATATGAAAACGCCTCTTCCATAGATGAATACGAAATAAGTTCGGACTTCACTTCCCTATCCGTCAAAGCCTTCATCATACGGTCGCCGGCTTTACCCGTGAAAAGCAGATGAGGAACTATTCCCTGCGAAAGAAATTCAATCAAAGGAGAATAGTCAATGTCGCGATCGAAACCGCCAAGAAGCATAAAATCAACCTTTTTCAATGTTTTGCAGGCAGCGATGGCAGCTTGTGGAATTGTGGAAATACTGTCGTTGAAAAATGTAACGCCGCCGAAAGTGCCGACACGCTCCAAACGATGCTCCAAAGGCTTGAACGTATATAAATAAGGTATCAGATTTTTCCCATCAATGCCGAAAGACGAACAAGCGCACAAAGACGCTTTGATATTCAATATATTATGTTCACCCAAAAGAGGCAACCGACTTTCGTCAACGTCAAAATCAACTGTTGAAAAAACCACTTGTTTTGCACAAAACGACTGAATATCATCGACAAGGCTTTCGTGGACAACAGCACAATCATTTTTCTGCATAAAACGCAGCAGATTAAGTTTCGCGTTTTTATACCTTTCAAAAGTCCCGAAATGGTCAAGATGTTCCTCAAAGACATTCAGCAGCACGCCGACTTTCGGTCCGTTATGGACATATTCCAACTGGTGCGCCGAAAGTTCATAAACGACAATGGTTTTCGGACGAATATCTTCCATCACGTCAAAACACGGAATGCCGATATTGCCGGTAAGGACGGCATCTCCGCCCGCCGATTTGAGCAGATGAAATATCAGACTCGTCGTCGTGCTTTTGCCTTTTGTTCCACTGATTCCAATGGTCTGACTATGAAATTCACCCAAAAACAAATCAGTCTGAGAAGTGATTTCAGCGTTTTTTGTGTTAAAATCCTTTAACGAAATGCCGGGTGTCTTGATAACGATATCGTAATTGTAAATATTTTGCAGATAATCATCTCCGGAATGGAAATGCAGAAGTCCTGAATCAATAAGCTCCGCATACTGACTTTTAGCATCAACAAATGCGGAAGAGTTTTTATCAGCGACGCCGATTATATTGTTTTTCAGATATTTAGATAAGAAACGTAAGGTCGATTTTCCTTCGCGGCCGAAGCCGAGAACGAGGATTTTCTTGTCTTTCAATCTATTTAAAATGCTTTCAAACATTCAGATATGATTTTAAAACGGCGGCTATCTTTTCTGGAAGAAAATTTTCCTCGTTATAATTTTTCAACAATTCTGCAACATTCACGGTAGATTTTGGAGAGGTGGCGGCAATCGTATCTTTGCGATTTGTCATTGCATCAACGCAAGCCCTGACTTCTTCCACTGTTCCGACACATTCGAAGGGCTTCACCGCCGACGTTCCGTTAAGTTCTTCAAAAACAGGCATTAAAGTCAAATCCGACATCAAATCTTTGGCGAAAATTTTTGTAAGTTTTTCACGAGAGATGAATGGCGAAAGGATTATCCACGTGAAAAGGCATTTCGGACAATTACCGCACCACGAGTCGGTTTTACTGCCGGCGTTACAACTGCGGAAAACGCTATGATATGCTTCGAAACGAGAGAAGAAATGAGCTATCTGCATCTCATTCAATGGACGCAAAAAACTAAAATACTGAATATCAGCATTGATATTTTCGGCCACATATTCTCTAAAATCGCGTTCAAATTCAACTGATTTGCTATACTGATGATTGATTTTCGTTCCCGGGACAGTCGATTCGTTAGCACTTGACTCATTGGATAATGCAATATAGCGGCTGCCACTTCCGAAACCGAGCATAAGAGTTACGAAGGCCAACAATGCCGAAAAAGGCGTATGACCATTCAGGCAGCCTTCCTTGTTAAGTTGCAACATAACCGGATCTAAGGTCCTATTCACGACCATAAAATCGTCATCAGCATATCCGGCTGTTTTAACGCAACCTAATGTAGCACCTCTCGGATTGACTATCAACGGAGTACATTCAAATTCATTTCTAAGGAGTTCCAAAGTAACCACCGAATCCTTACCTCCGCCGACAGGTATAATTACTTTTTCTTGTAAAGGAAGATTGACGACGGGAAAAGTTTTTTCAGAAGAAGACTCAATATTCATGAAATCATCTTCGGAGCAATTGATATTGTTAAGATAGAAAAATTCGCCAAGGCCGTTGAAGTATAGTTTCTTCCAAAACGCGATTTGTTTTTCATTAAGAGAAAAAGGTTTAACTATAACTTTTTTAGGACATGTAATTTTCCAGTAGCTAATCAATTCTATCATTCCTATTTGAAAGGCCAGAGTCTGAAGCGAATCATCAGGAATCGAATGCCAATGGTAGAAATCACGTGCCGGGATGGTCAGCGTCGGAGTGAAGTGATATTTTCCATCAAGGTCAAAGAAGAATGAAATAAGTAAATCATTGCCTTTTATTTCAATTTTTTGACTTTCGAAGGTGAAAGAAGAAAATTTCTTGCGGAAGTCATCAAATTTATATTGATTATCTATACGTTTCAAGATGTTATTTTTAATTTTTGCAAAGATAGCAAAAAAACATACAGACAAGTTGTATGTAATTTGTTTTTGTTCGAGTAGTATATACGAAAAAAAACGCCGCCGGGCGTTAACGTCCGGCGGCGTAGAGGGAGGCGGCACCTA
>JAKSNC010000010.1 GCA_024400195.1 Bacteroidales bacterium | reverse complement strand
AATTTGAATCAGTTACAGAGAATCTAAATTTAAGCTGTCAAAGTCAGGAAAATCAGAAGGGATTAATCGAATGAACGGCACATTATATAGACTGGTTGTCGTTCTTAGAGTGCATAACTGGCAATCGGCAAGTTACGAGCAAATCAACAACCTGTTGGAAAAAGAGGGGCTTGCCGGTGGTATAGACTTAATGATAACAAGAAATGCCGACGTGGCAGATATTGATACGATTAATGTTGATGAAATCTGCAAGTCCTCGTTGGCTTATAAATTAGGTTCGGAAAACGACCGTGCAATGCTTACCAAAGTTTTCGAAGCACGGTATTCAAGAATAAGTAGCCTTGCTGATGAAGACGACTATGGTGTTTTTTTGGAAACAGGATTGTCGCTGTCAGAGTTTAAGCAATTACGGGAATCGTTTACGGACGATGATGTACAACAATTCGAAGGCTTTAATGAAGCCGAGCAAGAGGTGTTCATGACTTACCTCGTCGCAAGATTGAAGGAAATTGGCTTTGTTGATGAAGATTTGGATGTTGACAGTTTTGTTCAAGTTGCTATATTATTTATGAAGGGGGCAACTTACGTGGAGATTGCAAATAACAGGAAAATCAGTGTTGATGAGGTGCTGAGGATGACCAATTATTTGCAAAACGGTTTTGCTGATTGCGTTAGGTCTGTTACTGCATACGTAGTGAATAAATATGCTGTTGAGAACTCTTATTTGGAGTGTTGGGCCGATTATTTGAAATATGGAATCTGGACGGGATACCAATACGAATTGGTGACCAAAAGGCTTTCTGACCATATAGCGGTGCATGGCATGTCGCGCTTTGTGAACGAGGTGATGCAGTCTGATTGGGCAGATACCAGTTATCTGAAATTGAATATGGACAGCGTTTTGTCATATTTTTATGAAAAAGGTTATCCAAAACTGACCAGAGAAAGGGTTGAAAGATGGTTGAAGGCATAAACTATGACATAAGATGCGAGGCCTACCCAAACCATCGTGTGTTCGAACTTATCAACAAGATGAAGGACTACTATGATGGATTGGCAGAAACGAGCTTTTCGTTTATCCCTAACGGAACTATGACTTTTGGAAATTATGAGACCTATGTGTATATGTCAATCAGCTCAACGCTCGACAGCATCAAAACACTTTTGAAAAAAGGTCATATCTCAGATGCTTTTGTGCTGATACGAAAACTGTTCGATACCATCCTTGTGGAAATCTATTTCCATGTGATGAGAGAAGAGAAATACGACTGGATGAAGAGTTTGGTGGTGAAGGAATTGGACGAATGGATGAAAGGTGAGAGCTGGATACCAAGAATCGGTGAAATACAGAAGGTATTGAAGGAATCAAAAACCACAAAGGAACTGTACCCTTGGTTCCCTTGGGATACCAAACTGAAGAAGATCAGGGATTTTTTGGATAACCACGTCCATGCAAGCAGTTACAGAAGCATCCTGTTGAATTGTCCAACCATTTGCATCGACAAACGCGCGAAGCAGTTGGAGAATGCCTATTCCATCCTGCATCAGATAATGGTGTTTCATTTGGCATTCCTATTTTATTTGGATGGCCCGTATATGATGGCTTATGACTATATGGATTATCGCGATTGCGGCATGGAGCCGCCAGAGGGTAGCGAGAGCTGGTTGGCATCGTATGCACAGGAAGCTTTTGATGAATTTCTGAAACCTCATGTGAAGTTTGCTGCGTTTATCAAGGAACGCTGTGTGATGGAGATAAAATGATATTTTAATATCATGTAGAAGGATAAGAAAATGAAAATAGAATAAATCAATTAAACAAATATATTATGTCTGAAAGAAAACGTATATACCTCTGCCTCGCTCACATGAGCGAAGCTGGTCTTGAACAAAAGTACATTAAGGAAGCGTTTGACACCAACTGGGTGGTGCCGCTGGGACCGAATGTGAACGGCTTTGAGGCTGACCTTGAGGCTTTCTGTGGTCAGAACAAGAGAGTCGTTGCACTGAGTTCTGGAACATCAGCTGTTCATCTGGCGCTGATCAACTGCGGCGTGAAGGCTGGCGACGAGGTGCTGGTGCAGAGCTTCACCTTCTGCGCGTCGTCGCACCCAATCACATATCTCGGCGCAAAGCCGGTGTTCGTGGGGTCGGAGCCTGAGACATGGAATATGGACCCGGAGCTGTTAGAGGCTACCATCATCGACCGTAAGGCGAAGACGGGCAAGTACCCGAAGGCTATCATTCCGGTGGCATTATATGGTATGCCGTATGATTGCGAAAAAATCATGGCGATTGCCGATAAGTACGGGATTCCGGTGATTGAGGATGCTGCGGAGGGCTTCGGCTCGAAGTACAAGGGGCAGATGCTCGGCACTTTCGGGAAGTACGGCGTGCTGTCGTTCAACGGCAACAAGATGATTACCACTTCGGGCGGCGGTGCTTTGATTACCAACAATGAGGACGAATGGCGTGAAATCATGATGTATGCCACCCAGTACCGCGAGAGCTACCCGTATTATCAGCATGAGAAGATAGGGTTCAATTATCGTATGAGCAATATCTGCGCGGGTATAGGACGTGGACAGATGACGGTGGCGAATGAGCATATAGCCCATCACAAGCATGTGCAGAAGATGTATGAAGAGCTCTTGGCTGATGTTCCTGGTATTCATGTTCATGCTCAGCCTGCAACGGGCGAATACGATTCTAACTACTGGCTTTGCACAATTACTCTTGATGAGAACGTGAAGATTAAGGGACAGGAGAATGCCTATAAGACCATCGTGCAAGGTGCCGTGGGTGGTGCTGCGGGTGTTATCCACGTGGCGGATTCGGCCACAACCGACTGCCAGCCGAATGATAATGTAGAGGCATTGCGCGTTTGGATGGATCAGGCAGGGGTGGAAGCACGCCCTGTATGGAAACCTATGCATAAACAGCCGGTATATAAGAATGCCCCTGCATACGTGAATGGGGTTTCTGAGGCTGTCTTCAAGGTAGGCATGTGCCTGCCTGCCGGCCCGTGTGTGAGCGACGAGGATGTGGCGTATATCGTGGAAAAGATAAAAGAGGCTCTGAGATAGAAAGAATATAGCCGATAAAATTCTATGTTCTCCAAATGGATCTTCGATAGAATAATAAGTGTTCTCGGGCTTGTCGGCTTGAGCTGGCTCTTTCTCGTCATAGCTATCATTATAAAAATCAAGACCGGCGGACGTGTCTTCTATTCACAAATACGTGTCGGAAGGAACGGACGACTTTTTTACTGCCATAAGTTTAGTACGATGAAGGGCGAACAGGAAGTGTCGCCCGTTGCAGCCTTGGAACAAAGCCGCATCACGCCTATAGGAAAGACGTTGCGTCGTTATCATCTCGACGAACTGCCGCAACTTTGGGATGTGTTGATTGGTAATATGAGCTTCGTCGGTCCGCGCCCCGATGTGCCGGGATATGCTGACAAATTGGAGGGTGATGACAGAGATGTGCTGAAACTCCGTCCCGGAATTACTGGACCGGCTACGCTGAAGTACCGTTTAGAGGACGAAATGCTGGAGGCATTTGTCTATAGGGTTAAGAATGGTTTGAATGGTTCGAAAGGTGACTCTTCGAACTCCTCAAACTCTTCAAACTCTTCAATCTCCTTGAACCTCTCAAATATTTCAAACTTGCCGGATTTTTCCGGCTTGTCGGATCAGGAAATTTCTATCTGGTACAACGACAACGTAATTTATCCCGATAAGGTGCGCCTGAACTGCTATTACTATAGGCATTATTCATTCATCTCGGATATTAAGATAATCTTCGCCACAATCTTCGGTAAGAAGATTCAATATGCTGGTGAAGAAATGTAAAAAATTTTTATATTTGCATTGTTGTTCGTAACGATGTAGAGATGCCATTCATAGCGTCTTAAAAATTGATTATCAATGAATATTGAATAAATAATAAATAATACAGCCATGAAAAAATTAGCTTTATTCTTTTTGATGGTGCTGGCAACAGCCGGCCTCTATGCGCAGACAAAAAACGACCTGCCTAATGTGACAATTAAAGACCTCGCCGGCAAGGATGTGAACATCGCAACTTTGTCAAACGACGGCAAACCTTTCGTTATCACTTTCTGGGCGACTTGGTGCGGACCGTGCGTCAAGGAACATAATGCTCTGAGTGATGTTTACGACGATTGGAAGGAAGAAACCGGCGTCAAAATATTCGCCGTCTCCATTGATGATTCGCGCTCAACAGCAAAGATAAAGCCGTTTGTCGAAGGAAAAGGCTGGGAGTTTGATGTTCTTCTTGACACTAACAAGGAACTCGCCCGCGCAATGAACGTCAATAATCCTCCGTTTACCTTCCTTTTCGACGGCAACGGCAAGATGGTCTATCAGCATTCGGGCTATCTCGAAGGCTCTGAAGACGACCTCTACAAAGAAATTCTTAAAATCGCCAAATAACGATTTCACAGTATGAAACGATTAGTTTTATTGTCAGCAATGCTGATGGTTGTGCTTGCAGTGCGGGCACAATCTTTTATTGAAAACGCTCAGATTAACGGCAGCTTCCAGACGGACGCACAGGTCTATATGGAAGACGACGGCATCGGTATAACAAGCGAAAGTATTGACGGGAAGAAGTTCGCCGTCAACGGATTCGGAAAAGTGGCTTACGCTTACGGCAATTTCTCGGCAGGAATTCGTTTCGAGGCCTTCCAACCTCCATTGAATGGCTTCCGCGAAGAACTGAAAGGCGCGGGCTTAGCCAATTTCTACGCCTCACACGATAACGGCTTCATCGGTATCACCGTCGGCGACTTTTACGACCAGTTCGGTAACGGCCTCATTTTCAGGACGTATGAGGAATGGTCGCTCGGTATGGACAACTCACTCCGCGGCGTGCGTACAGTTTTTCGTCCCATAGATGGCGTCATCCTGAAAGGCGTCTATGGCCGTCAGCGTTATTATTGGGCTCCTTACCGCGACCGCGACATGACCATATCTGATGAGCGCGGACTCGTTCGTGGTGTCGATGGCGAATGGGACATCAACCAGAGCATACAGTCTCTTAACGACGCTAAATTCCGTGTGTCAATAGGCGGCAGCTTCGTGAGCAAGCAGCAGGAAGACCAGAGCATGTTTTATTATATCCCGAAGAACGTCGGCTCCTTCGCGGGCCGTATAAACCTCGGTTACGGTCGTTTTACATTCAGCACGGAATATGCCTATAAGATTAACGACCCGTCGGCTATCAACAACTACATTTATAAGGAAGGTCAGGCTTTGCTCGCTTCGTTGTCGTATTCGCAAAAAGGCCTCGGCATTGTGCTTCAGGTGAAACGCATCGACAACATGAGCTTCAAATCGATGTACACGGCGCAGGAAAACGACCTTGACATCAACTTCATTCCTCCAATCAACTACACCCATACCCACAGCCTGCCGTCGATGTACACCTATTCGACCCAGCCTAACGGCGAAATGGGAGCACAGTTCCAAATCAACTATACCATCCCGAAAGGCACTCCGCTCGGCGGAAAATACGGGACAAAACTGGCCCTCAATTTCAGCCAGGTGAACGACATCATCCGCGATTCTATAAACGACAACGGCATGATGGTGTTGAATATGCCTGGTACCGATGGCTATAAATCGTCGTTCTTTGAAGCTTCCGGCCATAAGTTCTACCGCGACATCAACTTCGAGATTGACAAGAAGATTAACAAGAGTTGGCATGTCAATGCTCAGTATATCAACTTGTTCTATGATATGGCGACAATTGAAGGCCATGTCGGAATGCCCGATGTCGAAGCTAATATCGTTGCCCTTGAAGCCACGTATAAGATTAACACCAAGAACAGCCTCCGCTTAGAACTTCAGGGATTGTGGGAAAAAATCAACAAGAACAGCGATGTTGACGAAAGCGAGAAAAAAGATTATCTGAAACGCGGTGACTGGGCTTTCGCCTTGTTGGAATACACATTTGCATCGCGTTGGTTCGTTTCCGTTGCCGATAAATACAATTACGGCAACCCATTCTCGGAATACCGCGACCATTATTACACCGGTTCTATCGGTTTCGTCAAAGACGCAACACGCGTGACGTTGAGCGCCGGCCGTCAGAGCGAAGGCGTCGTGTGCGTCGGCGGTGTGTGCCGCGTCGTTCCGGCCTCATCTGGCTTTACTTTAACCGTTTCAACATCATTCTAAAATAATTTGTCATGAAAAAATTATCGTTGATATTTTTATTAGCCGTCGCAGCTCTTTTTGTTGTGAGTTGCGACAAGGTTGATGATCCTCTTAAACCCGTTGATCCCGTTTATCCTGATGATTCCACAGGTGTTAAGACGGTGCTTATAAAGGATTTCACCGGCGTGCGTTGCCCCAACTGCCCCGGTGCTGCCGAAACAGTTCATCAGTTGCAGCATCTCTACGGCGAGGATAAAGTCTTCATTATGAGCGTTCACGCCGGTTATTTGGCCCAACCAGCTCCAACGTTCCCCGATTTCACCACGGAAGAAGGAACAGCATGGTATGGTACGAGTGACTCAAATCCTCTGTTTAATGTTGATCACGTTGACCTTGCATCAGAATCATTGAGTGTCAATGAAGTGGATATGCCTTTGAGCAATGCTCTTAGCGAGAAACAGGTGTTCGACATTGAGATTATCAATAATTATGATACAGCCACGAGAAAGTTGACGACTAAAACCAATGTTAAGGCCGTTTCCGAAGCCGAAGGAAATTTCTATATGACTTCGTGTTTGATAGAAGACAGCATCGTCGGAAAACAACTTACCTTGACAGGTTCTGATACCTCATACGTTCACCGCAACGTCTTCCGTAAAACCCTTAACGGTGCTTACGGCGTGATGTTCAAAGAAGGTTATGTCTATGCGGACGAGGAATACGACCGCCAATATGAAATCTCGTTGGATTCGGAATATAACGCCGACCAATGCTATATCTTGTCTTACGTTTTCGACAACAATACGAAGAAAATCTATCAGACCGCAATGACAAAAGTCAAATAGTCTGACTGCTTTATCGTTCTGCACATAATTGAATCAGTCATGAGTTCTTTTTTAAATAGATATGTAAATCACTATTTGAGCGCGAAGGTTATATTCGCGATGGATGTTATATTGTCGCTGTTGTCATCGGTGATTACCATAACGTTTATCATTTTGGTGCCTGCGTTGCACTATCCGACATCGCAATATACCGGTATGTATTTGCTGGCCGGCACTCTTGTCTATGCCTTGTCGGAATGGATTATCAAACCGTATAATAACGCCATCAGGCACATGACGATTCAAAACGTTGTCCAACTGACTCTTGTCGCATTATGTAAGACACTGTTGCTGACAGTCGTGGTGATAATTATGAACCCCGGTTTTATCGAGGGAATTTTCATGATAATCTTCGACTTCTTCTGTACAGTTTTTTTCCTTGTCATTTGCAGAGTGGCGATGACGATGTTTTTCAACTACTATCGTGCCCGTCTTAAAAAAGAGATGAATACTATAGAAGTGATGATATATGGAACCGGAGCCAAAGCCGTTTCCCTCGTCACACGTCTTACAACGAGTCAGCAGTATAGCGTGAGGAGTTTTGTGTCAGCACAGCCTGTGACCAAAGGTCTGTTGCTGTGTGACAAACCGGTGCTGTATTTTGACGAGTATGAGGATTTCCGCAGATATGTTGAACGTAACAATATAGACGCCCTGCTTTTTGCTCATGAGTCTGATGCCCGTTCCGAAAGCGACGGACTCGTTAAATTCTGTTATCAAAACAGAATAAAGGTTCTTGTAGCTCCTTCTGTTGATGAGATTATCGACGGCAGAGTGATGCAGAACAAGGTTCGCGACGTGAGAATAGAAGACCTTCTCGGAAGAGACGAGATAAAGATCAACATGGAGAAGATCAAAGCCGATTTTGAAGGCAAGGTCGTTCTCGTGACGGGTGCCGCCGGTTCTATAGGAAGCGAACTTGTGCGTCAGTTGGCCACATTCAACGTGCGCCAGATAATACTCTTCGATAATGCCGAAACCCCGATGCACAACCTGCGTCTTGAATTGGAAGGGCGTTTCCCGCAGTTGGATTTCGTTCCTGTGATAGGCGACGTGAGACTTTCTGCACGTTTGGATTACGTCTTCCGTAAATGGAGACCTCAGGTCGTGTTTCATGCGGCAGCATACAAACATGTTCCACTGATGGAGGAAAACCCGTGCGAAGCAGTGTTAGTCAACGTCTTAGGTTCGCGTAACGTTGCCGACAAATGTATTGAGTACAACGCGGAGAAAATGGTGATGATTTCCACAGATAAGGCAGTCAACCCGACAAATATTATGGGCTGTACCAAACGTTTGGCCGAAATATACGTCCAAAGCCTCGGATTAGCGTTGGAGAACGGCTCCGTCAAAGGCAATACTAAGTTTGTGACAACGCGTTTCGGCAACGTTCTCGGCTCTAACGGTTCCGTCATTCCGCGTTTCCGCGAACAGATTCAGAAAGGCGGTCCTGTGACAGTCACCCATCCGGATATAGTCCGTTTCTTTATGACCATTCCGGAAGCCTGCCGTCTCGTGATGGAGGCAGCTACAATGACTCAGGGAAATCAGATTTTCGCCTTCGATATGGGCAAACCAGTTAAGATTGTCACTCTCGCCCGCAAAATGATAGAACTGGCCGGCTTCCAACCCGATGTAGATATTAAAATAGAATATACCGGATTACGCCCCGGCGAAAAACTTTTCGAAGAAGTGTTGTCAAATGCTGAAAACACTATCCCGACGGCACATAACCGCATCTTCATAGCACGCGTCCGCAAATATGAATATGAAGAAGTTGTGGTTAACAACAAAGAATTAGAACGCATGTCGCGTAATGTGGAAATTCCTGAAATGGTGCAACTTATGAAGGCTATCGTGCCGGAATTTATCAGTAAAAACTCAGCTTTCTCCATTTACGACAAAACTGTGTGCGAAGGGGGGGGGAGAGATAAAAGAATAGATTTTTTTCTTGAAAGAGGATAATTCTATTTGATTTTTTTCGTACCTTTGCCGTCGAAATTGTTTCGGGATGTAGCGCAGCCCGGTAGCGCGCTTCGTTCGGGACGAAGAGGCCGCAAGTTCGAATCTTGTCATCCCGACAATCTGACGGAGTGTTAATATAAAAATTGACACTTCGTTTTTTTTTACATATAAATCAAAACAACTTTTTGAATTTTTTAATTGATAATAAATTATGGAATTTAGTATTTGGGAAGTACTCTTCCTCCTTTGTTTCGCGGTAAGTTGGCCTATCTCTATTGCAAAAGCCCTTCGCACTAAGGTTGTGGCAGGTAAAAGCCCACTCTTCATGTCACTGATCATTTTGGGCTACATATTCGGCATCATCCATAAACTGACGCACAGCTATGACATCGTGATGTGGCTCTATGTGTTGAATGGCTTGATGGTCTTTACGGATATGATGCTCTATTTCTATTATTCGCGTCATCCGAGAAAAAATTAGGCAGACAGAACCCGAGACAAAGTCTGAAAATAAGATAGAAAGCCGTATATGCAGAAGATAATGTTGGTTTTCGGCACAAGACCTGAAGCGATAAAGATGTGTCCTTTAGTGAAGGAACTGCAGAAGCATCCTGAGGATTTTGAAACGATAGTGTGTGTCACAGGGCAGCATCGCGAAATGTTGGATCAGGTGCTGAAAATATTCGAGGTCACACCCGACTTTGACCTGAATATAATGAAGCCTGGTCAGGATCTCACGGATGTGACTTCAAGAGTCCTCACGGGAATGCGTGACGTGTTCAAGCAACTTGAGCTGAGCGGGTCGAAGATGCCCGATGTCGTGCTTGTCCACGGAGACACAACAACCTCTATGGCGGCAGCAATGGCAGCCTTCTATCAGCAGATACCCGTCGGTCATGTTGAGGCCGGCCTTCGTACGCGCAACATTTATTCACCTTGGCCGGAGGAGATGAACCGTCAGGTGACGGGACGCATTGCCACCTACAACTTCTCACCGACATCTCTTTCGGAGAAAAACCTTATAGAAGAGAAAGCTCTCGGCAAAATATTCGTCACCGGCAACACCGTCATCGATGCCCTCCATTTGGTTGTAGATAAGCTTCAATCAGATCCTGCACTTGTAGCAGAACAGGACGAAGTTCTTCGTAAAGCGGGATATGATGTTTCACGTATAGAGTCGAAAGTCGAAAGTCGAAAGTCAAAAGTAGAAGGGAATGGTAAAACCTTCGACCTTCGACCTTCGACCTTTGACAACAAGCGTAAGCTTGTCTTAATAACAGGCCATCGCAGAGAAAACTTCGGAGAAGGCTTCATCTCTATGGTGACGGCAATGAAAGACCTCAGCGAGAAGTACCCTGACGTCGATTTCGTCTATCCGATGCACCTCAATCCCAACGTGCGCAAGCCGATATATGAAGTCTTCGGAGAAGATTTCGTCAAAGGACAACAGTCAAAAGTCACAGGTAACATTAGACCTTCGACTTTAGACGTTAGATCTCATTCCAACTTCTTCTTCATCGAGCCGCTCCAATATCTTGAATTCGTCCACCTTATGAGTAAGGCAACCGTCGTTCTCACCGACTCCGGCGGCATCCAGGAGGAAGCCCCCGGTCTTGGAAAGCCAGTACTCGTGATGCGCAACACAACAGAGCGTCCCGAAGCCCTTGATGCTGGAACAGTCAAACTCGTAGGCACAGACCACGACCTCATAGTCAATGAAGTGAGCAGATTGCTTGAGGACCAAGAATATTATGACAAGATGAGTCACGCCGTCAATCCATACGGTGACGGCAAAGCCTGCGGACGCATAGCTAACGCTTTGGCTGGCAAGCCAAGCGACCGCTATGGGGTTTAGGATAGTTTGAAAAGTTTGAGTAGTTTGAAAAGTTTGAGTAGTTTGAAAAGTTTGAAAGGTTATGGCTACTATCCAAGATTTTGAAGATTTAGCAATCTATCAAAAGTCTCGTGTTCTTGCAAAGCAAGTATATGAGATAACAAGACAGGGAGAGTTTCGCTATAACTCACGCTTCGTTCAGCAAATTCGAGCAGCTGCTGGATCTATCTGTGATAACATAGCAGAAGGATTTGAGCGCCAGAGTAACAAGGAGTTTATTAATTTCCTATATATCTCTAAAGGTAGTTGTGGCGAAGTCAGAAGTCAACTCAATCGTGCGCATGATGTAGGATTCATCAACGATGACACCTACAATCAAATGTATGTCGATTGTCGCAAACTTTCCGCTGGAATCTTAAATATGATAAACAGCCTCAAAGCTGCTGACATTAAGGGATCACGATATGCAAACCCCTCAAACCCTTCAAACCCCTCAAACCAACAAAACTTTAATAGTGATAACAATATAAATTTATAACGCAATATGATCAACGTAATAGGTCTTGGTTACATCGGACTCCCGACAGCACTTATGATGGCAAGTCACGGAGTGGAAGTAATTGGAACTGACTACAACAAAGAGCTTGTAGATACTCTCAACGCAGGTAAGACCACCTTCAAGGAAGACGGACTTGACGAACTCTTTGCCGAAGCGGTAAAAGCAGGCATCAAGTTCACCACCGAATATCAGAAGACGGATATGTATATCGTCTCCGTTCCCACCCCATACGACAAATTTTCAAAGAAAGTCGATGCCTGTTATGTGGTGGCAGCCGTCAAGGAAGTTTTGAAAGTTTGTCCAGACAACGCCACGATAGTCGTGGAATCGACAGTCAGTCCGGGAACAATGGACAAGTTCGTCCGCCCTATAGTAGATGAATTCAACAAGTCCTTAGACCTTAGACCTTCGACTTTAGACAAGCCGTCAGGCATTTCCCTCGTTCACGCCCCCGAGCGCATCATCCCCGGCAATATGGTCTATGAACTCCTTCACAACAACCGCACAATTGGTGCTGACAGCAAGGAGATTGGCGAGAAAGTAAAGCAGTATTACGCCTCCTTCTGTCAAGGTGAGATAGTCGTTACCGACATCCGCACAGCCGAGATGACCAAGGTTGTTGAGAACACCTTCCGTGCCGTGAACATCGCCTTCGCCAACGAGCTTGCCCGCATCTGCCGTCACGACAATATGGACGTGTACGAAATCATCCGTATTTGCAACATGCATCCGAGAGTTAATATACTTCAGCCCGGTCCCGGAGTCGGTGGCCACTGCATCAGCGTTGACCCTTGGTTCCTTGTGGGCGACTATCCGAGTCTTGCAAAGGTCATTGACGAGAGTATGCGCACCAACGACAGCCAGCCTCAGTTTGTGCTCAACCGCATATACGAGATTATGGAGGAGAACGGCATTACCGACAGCAGCAGAGTAGGACTGTATGGCATTACCTATAAGGAGAATGTGGATGACGTTCGCGAATCACCTACACTGCAGATGATTGAGTGTCAGGAGAGACATCTGGCTCGTCCTTTAAAGAGTTTCGACCCGTTCTTTACCGATAAGGAGATTGTAAAGAATCAGGTGCTTGATTTCGATGAGTTTTTGGAAGGTATTGATATGGTGGTGATTATGGTGAAGCATGATCATATTAAGATGAATTGGGAGAAACTGAAGGGAAAAGTGATATTAGACTGCCACAACATCTGTCCGTTGGAAAGTGTGTATCATATATAGAAAATAATGAACGTCGCGTTTTTACTTAAACAATATTTTGATAATCGGCAAAATGTCAGTATAGACGTTTTTGATGCCCATACACTCAACGATGTCTATCAGAATGTACTTAAGACCCTGACATCCCATTTTGAAATTGAGGTCAGTGTGTTGCAGGCATTGAGTTATTGCTTCTACGAAATCCTTGACAATGTACATATTCATTCCGGAAGACCGATAGGAACGGCCATGACGCATTTCGATTCTGGAGAAGAAGTTCTCCGCGTTTTGATTGCAGATGATGGGGTTGGAATCAGAGAATCCCTTGCCGAGAATGAGAAATTCCGTAATGTCAAAGAGGAAGAAGCCTTACAATTATGCCTCCAAGACTCCGTAACTGATGGAAAAGGGATGGGATTCGGTTTGTATGCTACTTCTCGGTTGATGAAAGATGTCGGGCTTCAATTCATCATTCATTCAGGTAATCACAAACTTATCAGTAAGGGTGGCGAAACCATAGTTATTGAAAACGGATTCTGGCAGGGTACCATTGTTTATATGGAGATATCCACTTCAAAGGAGATTGATCCCAATGAAGTAGTGGATCATCGTACTGACGCTGAAACAGAATACAATGAATCTTTTGTCGAGGTCGATGAGTTAGAAGGATTATGGAAAGGTTCCACTGCTGACGTAACGTTGAATTTTTCAAAATATGGTACGGATTTCGGTACACGGGAAATGGGAGCAAGGATACGGGAGGAGATTCTTTCTACTATTAGACAGAACCTTTGCATCGCACTGGATTTTTCCGGAGTAAATGTTGTTTCTAACTCATTTGCCGATGAGTGTATTGCAAAATTGTTGCTGGAATTTCCTATGGACAAGTTGAAGCAGTTTATCACTTTCCGGAATCTCACACCAATGGCAGAACGCAGTGTTTTGGTCGCAATTCAAAGAAGATATAGGTGCTATAACAATTGAAAGGCAAGGTTGTACTTGCCACAACATCTGTCCGATAAAAGGATCATATCGAATTTAACAACCAATCCTGATAAAAATCAATATAATGAAACAGACTAAAATTTGCGTGATAGGTCTTGGCTATGTGGGTCTCCCGCTTGCAAGACTCTTCTCAACGAAATATAAAACCATCGGATTCGACATGAATCAGACGCGTGTTGATTCCCTTATGGCAGGTCATGATGCGACTCTTGAGGTAGATGATGACCTCCTTTATAATGCAATCAATAATCACGGATTCATCTGCACATCAGACATTGAGAAGATTAAGGATTGCAACTTCTATGTGGTTGCAGTTCCTACTCCTGTAGATGAGCACAACAATCCCGACCTAACTCCACTTTATGGAGCATCAACCATAGTTGGTAAAGTCATCAGCAAGGGCGATGTCGTTTGTTATGAATCAACAGTTTATCCCGGAGTTACTGAAAACGAGTGCATTCCCGTAGTTGAGAAAGTGTCAGGATTGAAGATAAATGTTGACTTCTTTGCCGGTTATTCTCCTGAGCGTATTAATCCCGGCGACAAGCAGCATACCGTTGAACATATCAAGAAAGTGACTTCCGGTTCAACTCCAGAGATTGGAAAGTATGTGAATGATGTTTATTCTTCTGTTATCACGGCCGGAACTCATCTTGCGCCTTCAATAAAAGTGGCCGAAGCTGCCAAGGTTATTGAAAACAGTCAGAGGGACATAAATATCGCTTTTGTCAACGAACTGTCAAAGATATTCGGTCGTATGGGTATTGATACTCTTGATGTTCTTGAGGCAGCCGGTACTAAGTGGAACTTTCTGCCTTTCCGTCCGGGACTTGTCGGAGGCCATTGCATCGGTGTTGATCCTTATTATTTAGCTCAAGGTGCTCAGGCATACGGCTACAATCCGGAAATTATCCTTGCCGGTCGCAGAATGAATGACGGAATGGGCGAATACGTTGCAAATCAGACCATTAAACTAATGATTAAGAAGGGTATCCAAGTGCAGAATTCAAATGTTCTGATTCTCGGTTTTACTTTCAAGGAGAACTGCTCGGATGTACGAAACACAAAGGTTATCGACATTTACAAGGCTCTGAAAGAATATAACCTCAACATCACTATTTACGACCCTTGGGCAGATTCAGAAATTGTGAAACGTGAATATGGAATAAGTGTAGTCAATGAACTGCCTAAACAGACGTTTGATGCCTGTATTGCCGCCGTTGCCCACAAGAAATTTGCAAATCTTGACGTAGAAACTTTGCTCAAGCCGCAGCATGTCGTCTTTGATGTGAAGTGCACGTTGGATAGGAACATTGTGGATGGAAGATTATAAAAACCAGTAACAGATGTGATATGGATACATCCGTTATTGACCTATAGACCAAAAAAAGCCGCAAAGGAAATTTTTCCTTTGCGGCTTTTTTCTTATCACCTGCAAACCTTACTTCACTTCCTCGAAGTCAACATCTTGAACTTCGTCGTCAGGTTTGCTGCTGTTGTTCTGCTGACCCGCGTTCGGGTTTCCTCCCATGTTGTTCGGGTCAAATCCAGGGCCTTGAGGGCCGCCTTGGGCACCGGCGTTCTTGTACATCTCTTCACTGGCTTTCTGCCAGATGGCGTTCATCTCCGCCATAGCTGCGTCAATACCTGCAATGTCTTGATTCTTATGGGCTTCCTTGAGTTTCGACAATGCCGACTCAATTTCGCCTTTCTTATCTGTCGGCAGTTTGTCGCCATATTCTTTAAGCTGTTTCTCAGTGTTAAATATCATGGCGTCGGCTGTGTTGAGCTTGTCGATGCGCTCGCGTTCCTTCTTATCAGCTTCGGCATTGGCTTCGGCATCAGCCTTCATTCTCTTGATTTCGTCCTCGCTTAGTCCCGACGATGCCTCGATACGGATGCTCTGTGCCTTGCCTGTGGCCTTGTCTTTTGCCGAAACGTTGAGTATTCCGTTGGCGTCAATGTCAAACGTCACTTCGATTTGCGGGACACCACGCGGCGCCGGAGGTATGCTGTCCAAGTTGAATCTTCCGATAGTCTTGTTCTGGGCCGCCATCGGACGCTCGCCCTGAAGGACGTGTATCTCAACCGAAGGCTGGTTGTCAGCCGCTGTCGAGAAGACTTCCGATTTCTTGGTCGGTATGGTCGTGTTGGCATCGATGAGTTTTGTCATCACACCGCCGAGTGTCTCGATTCCGAGTGAAAGCGGAGTCACGTCAAGCAGAAGCACGTCTTTGACTTCACCGGTGAGGACACCACCTTGGATTGCGGCTCCGATAGCTACTACTTCGTCGGGATTGACACCTTTCGACGGCTCTTTCTTGAAGAAGTCGCGCACAATGTTCTGAATGGCGGGAATACGTGTCGAACCGCCGACGAGAATGACGTCGTCAATGTCGTTAACACTCATCTTGGCATCTTCCAAAGCCTTGCGGCACGGCTCGATAGTCGCACGGATGAGGTCGTCGCAGAGCTGCTCGAATTTCGCTCTTGAAAGCTTGCGCAAAAGGTGCTTTGGACCGCTTTGTGTGGCTGTGATGTAAGGCAGGTTTATCTCCGTCTCCGTTGATGATGAAAGTTCTATCTTGGCTTTTTCGGCAGCTTCTTTCAGGCGTTGGAGCGACATCGGGTCCTTGCGGAGGTCGATATTTTCCTCACTCATAAATTCTTCTGCAAGCCAGTTGATGATTTTCTCATCAAAGTCGTCACCACCGAGGTGTGTGTTTCCGTTGGTCGATTTGACTTCAAAGACACCGTCTCCGAGTTCGAGAATCGATATATCGAATGTTCCGCCGCCGAGGTCATACACCGCGACTTTGGCATCATTCTTCTTCTTGTCGAGACCGTATGCGAGTGCGGCTGCCGTAGGTTCGTTGATGATACGGCGTACTTTGAGGCCTGCAATCTCGCCGGCTTCCTTTGTAGCCTGACGCTGTGAATCGCTGAAATATGCCGGTACAGTGATAACTGCTTCTGTAACAGTCTGTCCGAGGTAGTCTTCGGCGGTTTTCTTCATCTTCTGAAGCGTCATTGCAGAAATTTCCTGAGGGCTGTAAAGACGACCGTCGATGTCGATACGAGGCGTGTTATTAGGACCTTGCACCACTTTATAAGGCACTCTCTTTATTTCGTTCTGAACCTTGTCGAAAGTCTCTCCCATAAAGCGTTTGATGGAGTAAATGGTCTTCAGCGGGTTCGTGATGGCCTGACGTTTGGCAGGTTCTCCGACTTTGCGTTCGCCGTTTTCAGTGAAAGCCTCAATTGAAGGTGTCGTGCGGTGACCTTCGCTGTTCGCTATGACAAGAGGCTCGTTGCCTTCCATGACGGCAACACACGAGTTAGTTGTTCCTAAGTCTATACCAATGATTTTAGACATAATTTTGTTCTCCTATTTTTAATTGTTACTATAATTTTTAATCAAAAACGCGCCCGATTTGTCAACCTTCGTGCCAGACGAAATATATGACAAAATGTCACTCTGTCTATTCGGAAGACATCTTACAGATATTGGAATCGAAAAATATTCTAAATTCTACCTTCTAAATTCTATCTTCTTTTTTTCGTATCTTTGCAAGTTTTAATATTTCATCCTATTTATGGAAAATTGCGATAAAAAAGCCAAACGTTATACGGTCACAACGGCACTGCCATACGCCAACGGTCCGGTGCATATCGGACACCTTGCCGGCGTTTATGTTCCCGCTGATACTTTTGTACGTTACCTTCGTCTGAAAGGCAAAGAAGTACTCTTCGTTGGCGGCTCCGATGAACACGGCGTGCCAATCACCATCAAAGCCGAAAAAGAAGGCGTCACGCCTCAGGATGTCGTTGACAGATACCATAAGATAATCAAGGATTCGTTCGAAGAACTCGGAATGAGTTACGACATCTATTCCCGCACAAGCTCTGATACTCACCACAAAACGGCAGCAGCCTTCTTCAAGAAACTTTATGACGACGGCAAGTTTGTAGAAAAAGAAACGGAACAGTTCTTCGATCCGGAACGCAATAAATTCCTTTCCGACAGATATATCATGGGCACCTGCCCGAAATGTGGCAACGATCGCGCTTACGGCGACCAGTGCGAAAAATGCGGCTCGTCACTCAGCCCCGACGAACTTATAAACCCACATTCCACGATAAGCGGCGCACAACTCGTCAAAAAACCGACAAAACACTGGTATCTTCCTCTCGAACAATACGAAAACTGGCTCCGCGAATGGATTCTCGAAGGCCATAAAGAGTGGAAGCCTAATGTTTACGGACAGGTGAAGAGTTGGTTAGACAGCGGACTTCAGCCTCGCGCCGTCACCCGCGACCTTGATTGGGGCGTTCCAGTCCCACTCGACGAAGCATCGGGAAAAGTCCTCTACGTCTGGTTTGATGCTCCTATCGGATATATCTCGAACACAATAGAATATTGCGAGAAAAACGGCGGTGATTGGGAAAAATGGTGGAAAAATCCTGATACTCAACTTGTCCATTTTATCGGGAAAGACAACATAGTCTTCCACTGCATCATATTTCCATGTATGCTTAAAGCCTACGGCGATGGTTATATCCTTCCGGAAAACGTGCCGGCAAACGAATTTCTTAACCTCGAAAACGATAAGATTTCCACATCACGCAACTGGGCTGTATGGCTCCACGAATATCTTACTGACTTCCCCGGAAAACAGGATGTGCTTCGTTACGTCCTCACAGCTAATGCACCGGAAACGAAAGATAATAACTTCACGTGGAAGGACTTTCAGGACCGCAACAATAACGAGCTTCTCGCCATATTCGGAAACTTCGTCAATAGAACATTAGTTCTTACACATAAATTCTACGGAGGAATTGTTCCGGCAGCCGAAAACCTCGACGAATCTGATAAGGAGACTATTGCCGAAATGAACGAATATCCGGCAAAAATAGGCAAACTAATCGAGATATATAAATTCCGCGAAGCCCTTTCAGAACTGATGAATCTCGCACGTTTGGGCAACGTTTATCTCACAAAAAACGAGCCGTGGAAGCAAATCAAGACGAATCCTGAACGCGTCGCAACGGTGATGAATATTTCGCTTCAGATTGTCGCCAAACTCGCACTTCTTTCAGAACCATTCCTGCCCTTTAGCGCAAAAAAACTGCAAGATATGTTGAATATCAAGCAAAATGGATGGAACGACGCAGAAAAAACGACTCTGATCGAGGCCGGACACACCGTCAACCAGCCGACGCTTTTGTTTGAAAAGATTGAAGATGCCGCGATAGAAGCACAGATGAAGAAGTTGGAAGACGCTAAGAAAACCAATGAACTCAACGCTTGGAAACCAGCTGAAACAAAACCGACCGTCTCATTTGACGATTTCGGAAAGGTTGATATCCGCGTCGGAACGGTCCTCGAATGCGCCAAAGTGCCTAAAGCCGACAAACTGCTTCAGTTCCTCATAGATGACGGAGCCGAAAAACGTACTATCGTGTCAGGCATAGCTAAATACTACACCGAACCTGAAAAACTCGTCGGAAAACAAGTCTGTTTTATAGCGAATTTTGCGCCTCGCAAGTTGAAAGGCATTGAAAGTCAGGGAATGATATTGTCGGCAGAAGACCGCGACGGACGACTTGTGCTTATCACGCCTTCGGATTTGGTGGCGGCGGGATGCTCGGTAGGTTAATAAAATTAAAATCAAAGAAAAATGAAAAAAATATTTTTAATCATCTGTCTTTTAATAGGTATCGCAATGCAAGCACAGGAAAAGGAAACTCAGGTCCGCATAAAGACCAATATGGGCGACATCGTAGTTAAACTCTACAACGACACGCCGCTTCATCGTGACAACTTCATCAAGTTGATAAACGAAGGATGGTATAATAATTCTCCGTTTCATCGCGTAATCAAAGATTTTATGATTCAGGGCGGCGGTAATGCCGACGGTCGTCAGGATCCGGGCTACACTATTCCGGCCGAATTTAATAAGAAACACATACATAAGAAAGGAGCTCTTGCGGCAGCACGTCAAGGTGATCAGGTCAACCCACAGAAAGCGTCAAGCGGATGCCAGTTCTATATCGTGCAGGGCAAGCCTCAGACAGCCCGCGACTTTACCAATTATGCGATGTATTACGACAAAAAGTTCAGTGAAGAGGAGAAGGCCGTTTATTCGACTATCGGCGGAACACCGTTCCTCGACAATGACTATACTGTCTTCGGCGAAGTCGTAGAAGGTCTTGAAGTCGTTGATAAGATAGCCGGCGTTGAAACAGCCACGAGAGGCTACATGCAGAACGTTCCGGTTAAACCAGTCGTTATAATGTCAATGGAAATTCTTGGAAAATGAGAGACAAAATACAGAAGATATTATCAGATATTGAAGTCTTTAACGCTGAGACGAAAGACTCTTTGGAGAAATTCCGCATCGAATATCTAAGCAAGAAAGGTGTTATAGCCGGCTTGTTCAATGATTTCAAGCAGGTCGCACCGGAGATGCGTAAAGAAATGGGCATAATGCTCAACGACCTTAAGACGCGTGCCCAAAACATCATCGATGAACAGCAGAAGAAGTTTGAAAACACGCAGACCGCAACAGAGTCCGTCGATATGACTATGCCTGTCGAGAGTGTATCCGGAACGATACATCCGCTGACCATCGTGAGAAACGAGATAAACACCATCTTTGAGCGTCTCGGGTTCGTCATAAGCGAAGGTCCCGAGATTGAAGACGATTTCCATGTCTTCTCGGCACTTAACTTTCCGCCCGACCATCCCGCCCGTGATATGCAGGACACTTTCTTCGTGACAAAGGCTCCTGATGTGGTGTTGAGAACTCATACATCAAGCGTGCAGGTGCGTGCAATGGAGAAAGGAAAACTCCCGATTCGTATCATCGCCCCGGGACGCGTCTTCAGAAATGAGGCTATTTCGGCACGCGCCCACTGTATCTTCCATCAGATTGAGGGACTTTATATCGATGAGAATGTCTCTTTCGCCGATTTGAAGCAGACACTTTATCATTTCGTGAAGGAGTTCTTCGGTGAAGATACGAAAGTCCGTTTCCGTCCGTCATATTTCCCGTTCACTGAGACATCGGCTGAGATGGACATCTCATGCAAGATATGCGGTGGGAAAGGTTGTAACGTCTGTAAACACACAGGCTGGGTTGAAATTCTCGGCTGCGGTATATGCGACCCGAACATCCTGAAGTCAAGCGGTATCGATTCCGAAAAATATACAGGCTTTGCCTTCGGTATGGGTATCGAGCGTATCGCGATGTTGAAATACCAAATCAACGACCTGCGTCTATTCTTTGAAAACGACATCAGGTTCCTGAAACAGTTCGAACAGGCTTAGTCATTACCTGAAAAGATGTTCATTTCGTGAAGTTCAATACATTCCAACACTTCGCCTATATCGTCGTTTGAGTTCAAGTCGATTTCGTAGGCGTAGGAGATGTATGGAATGGAGCGAATTGCGGCTATCTTTTCGTTGAGGGCGTCTTCGGTGATAAAGTTCCTTATTACGAATAGAAAATCCGTCTGTATCGGAAACTTAATCCAGTTTTTGCCGTTTTCGTTTATAGAGATGAGGTTGTAGGCGTTGTCGTTTTCCCCACAATCGTAATGGAAGAAAGGATAGGGGTTTTCGTCGTATGACAAAATGTCTTTATAACGCACCAAACGTATGCCAAGTTTCTCATTGATGGCAAAGGCGAGTTTGTAGTCAATGAGGGTAGTGGTGAGTCCGATGATTTTTACGTCGTCGAAAGACACCATGCTAACTGTATTTTTTGTTTTCTTTTTCATTTTCTTTGCAGAAAAGTATATGCCATGTTTTCTCTGATGCTATCTGTTCGGCTCCCTTTATCGAGTAGTCGCTGCCGGAACCGTATGGTTTGTCATCAATGAAAACCGTCGTTTTATAGAATTTATTGCGTCTTTCCTTCTGTTGTTCGTCTATTCTGAATTCCAGCTTCTTCTTTTTCTTCTGACATAATTCGAGAAGTCTGCTTTTGAAGTTGGTTTCGGTGTTTTGCAGTTCATCGACATCAAGATAGGCGTTGATGATTTTATCCACGATGATTTTGTAGGAAAAATCATAACCTTTGTCAAGAAAAAGAGCTCCGCAGAAGGCTTCAAAGGCGTTTCCACCGGTCGAATTGCGTGCAATGTTATGATTAGCAATTTCAATTTGTTTGTCGAAACCGAATTTGAACGATAGTTTGTTGAGTGATGCGCGGCTCACGATGCGGGCACGCATTTCTGTAAGAAAACCTTCCTGTTTGGTGGGGTATTTCTTAAAAAGGAATTCTGCCACAACATTACTCAGTACGGCGTCTCCGAGATATTCAAGCCGTTCGTTGCACATTACCATGCCGTTGTTGTTTTTTACTGCGGCTGATTTGTGTATGAAGGCAAGACGATACGGCTCTATGTTATTAGGATAAAAACCAAAAACATTCTTCACAAAGCGGGCAAGTTGCTTGTCGTTACCGCCGTGGTATCTTAAAAAAGGAAACAAAACAAAAGATTTAATAGCGTTTAAAGACTATACTGACGTTGTGTCCACCGAAGCCGAAAGCATTACTGATGGCGTAGTCCAAGTGTCGTTCTTTGGCTTTTCCGAACGTAAAGTCGAGACCTTCGAAAGCCGGGTCATCGGTGAAGTGATTGATTGTCGGCGGTACGATGTCGTTTTTGATAGTAAGCGCGGTAGCTATTGCCTCTATTGCGCCGGCACCTCCGAGAAGATGTCCTGTCATTGATTTGATAGAGTTAATGGCTATTTTCGGAGCATAATCGCCGAAGACCTGCTTTATTGCGAGTACTTCGGAGGCGTCGCCCATAGGCGTTGATGTGCCGTGAGTGTTGATATGTCCGACATCTTCCAACGATATTTTAGCATCGTCTATAGCGCGTTGCATACTCAGTCGTGCGCCTATCCCTTCGGGGTGAGGTGCTGTGATGTGGTATGCGTCGCCTGAGAAACCGACACCGATTATCTCGCCATATATCTTAGCTCCTCTTGCGAGGGCGTGTTCAAGTTCTTCAATGACGAGGGCACCTGCGCCTTCTCCCATGACGAATCCTGCGCGTTCTGCGTCAAATGGGCGTGAAGCCGTGAGAGGGTCGTCGTTATGGGTTGAACAGAGTGCCTTCATTGCTTCGAAGCCGCCTATTCCAGCTTCGCATACTGCTGCTTCGGAGCCGCCTGTGACGATGACGGATGCTTTGCCAAAACGTATGTAGTTAAAGGCATCAGCGATGGCTATTGCTGAAGACGCACACGCTGCTACAATACCGTAGTTAACGCCGCGGAAGCCGTATTTCATCGAGATGTGTCCTGCCGCTATGTCGGGGAGGAGTTTTGGAATGACGAACGGGCTGAAATGCGGAGTGCCGTCACCGCGACCGAAGTCACTGACTTCGTCGTTAAAACTGGTTAAACCGCCTATTCCGGAAGCGAAGATAACGCCGACTTCGTCTAAATCGGCGTTATCCTGGTTGATGCCGGAATCTTCTACGGCTTCTGAAGCTGCAACAATCCCAAATTGTGAGTAAAGATCTAATTTGCGAGACTCTTTGTACTCAAAATGGTCAAGAGGATTGAAATTCTTTACTTCGCAGGCAATATGGACTTTGAATTTTTCGCAATCAAAACGTGTTATTTTACCTGCTCCGTTGCTACCACTACACAACGCCGCCCAAAAATCAGCGACGTTATTCCCGATGGGAGTGACAGCTCCCAGACCGGTTATAACCACACGTTTCAGTTCCATACTTATTTGGGCAAGTTTTCCTCAATGAATTTTATTGCGTCGCCTACAGTAGCTATCTTTTCGGCGGCATCATCCGGAATCTTTACACCAAATTCTTTTTCAAACTCCATAATGAGGTCAACGGTATCGAGAGAATCGGCACCGAGATCGTTGGTAAAACTTTTTTCTTCAGTAACTTCAGCGGCGTCTATACCAAGTTTTTCAACAATGATACTGACGACTTTTTCTTTAATTTCTGCCATTTTCAATATTTTTTAGTTTATAAAAGCTTCTCTGCGCGAGAGAAAAAAACTTCCACTCTAAATTAGGACAAAATTAAGACAAATTTCGATATAATGCTATTTTTTTTAATACAAAGTGTGTTTTTTTATAAACATTATTATCAATCAATATGGTTGAGGGCAATATTTTTTTTTAAACACGTTATAACTTCTTACTTTATACTTTTAAGCATACTTATTTCGGCTGGTGTGAGGAAGCGCCAATGACCTCTTGGGAGATTCTGCTTAGTCAGTCCTGCGAGCATTACGCGGTCGAGTTTGAGTACTTCGTAGCCGAGGCTTTCGAATATGCGTCGCACGATGTGGTTTCTTCCGGAATGGATTTTCACGCCGACTTCGCACATTGTCGGATCTTCGGTGACGTATGCTATTTCATCAACCTGAATAGGTCCGTCTTCTAATGTTAATCCCTGCTGTATCTTTTCAAAATCACTGTTAGTCAATGGTTTATTAACAACAACGTGATAAAGTTTCTCGACTTCGTGACTCGGGTGTGTGAGTATCTTGGCGAGGTCGCCGTCGTTAGTCAGCAGAAGCAGTCCGAGGGTGTTGCGGTCGAGTCGTCCTACTGGATAGATACGTTCTTCGCATGCATTTTCGACTAATTCCATGACGGTATGGCGTTCGTACGGGTCGTCGGAAGTCGTTATCACGCCTTTGGGTTTGTTGAGCAGGATATAGCGTAACTTCTCGCGGTTGAGTGTCTCACCGCCGTAGATGACTTTGTCGCCTGTTTTGACTTTTGTTCCGAGTTCTGTTACAACTACTCCGTTGACTGTTACGGCACCTGCGAGGATGAGGTCGTCGGCTTCACGGCGTGAGCATATACCGGAGTCGGCGAGGTATTTGTTGAGGCGGATCTCGCCTGTTGCGCGTGGTCTGTCGAAATCCGGATCTTTTTCTCTTCTTCTGAATCCACCTTCGCGGCGCGGCAGTCTTGAGCCGCCGAATTTCTTATCACGGCCGCCGAAGCGTTTTCCGAAAGAGCGTTCTCCTCTGTCGTCAGAGAAACTGCGGTTGTCGTCAGACTTTCTGTCGAAGTTGTGGCTTCTGCCTCCGAAACGGCTGCGTGTCGGGCGTTCGTCGTCATTATAGTCGTGATGTCCGAATTTGCTTTCTCTGCGGTCATAGCGGAAGTCTTTCTTGTCGTCGTCGAATCTGCGACGCGGTTTCCTGTCGAAACTGTCTCTTCTGTCGCCGTCTCTATCGTCAAATTTTCTCCTGCCGAAAGATCTATCATCGAATTTTCTGTCACCGAACTTTCTATCGCCGAATCTTCTGTCGTTGGGTCTTCCTTCACTGAAATTATCGCGCGACCTGCCAAAATGTCCTCTTCCGCGTGAGTTTTCTTCTCCCTCTTCATTGCTTTCGGCCAACTTTCTTTCGTATTCGGCCACTCTTTCATCGCTGAAACGGCGCGGTCCCATCGTTTTATTTCTTTGAACGTGTTCGCGTCCGCCTTGTCTTCTATCGTTATTCATTTTAATTTAAAAATAATCCTAATAAAAATTAAGCCGCAAAGTTACGAAAAAAATCATCATTAAGGCGTGATAAATTCACTATTATGCTTTTTTTGAGTATCTTTGCGACAAAATAAACGCTATGAAACACATTATTACATTTGTCTTTTTCATCATGTCGGCATTTTCGCTTAATGCCCAATACGACAGGTATTTTACCGATGAGCAGCTTCGTTTCGACTATTTCATGTTCGGTAACGCCGACACGTCAGTCTATGCTTACGACAAGATGTTGCGCGAGCCATCGTGGGGCGGAAGCAAGACAAATCTGATTGATGTCTTCAATTATGGAAACTACAAAGTGGAAGTGTTGTTGCATGATTCCGACGTCGTTCTTTATTCGCGCGGTTACTGCACCTTGTCTGGAGAATGGCAAACGACGGAAGAGTCACGCAACTGTTGGCGCGGTTTTCCGGAAAGCGTCGTGGTGCCTTTCCCGAAGGAAACAGTTGACATTGTGCTTTCTAAAAGAGGTGATGACGGACTTTTTACCGAAACGTTCAGATATACTGTAAATCCTGAAGATTATTTCATCAGGCCGGCAAACAAACAGCCATACGAAATTTTTAATGTATGTGGAGATGTTGATCCAGCTCATGCCGTTGATATAGTGATACTTCCTGACGGATATTCGGCTGAAGAAATGGAACAGTTTAAGGAAGACTGCACGCGTTTTGCGGAAATTGTCTTCTCATATCAGCCTTATACGAAATATAAGGACAAATTCAATATTAGGGCTATTCTCGCGCCTTCGATTGAAAGCGGCGTTGATGAGCCGGGACACGGAATATATAGGAGCACCGTGCTTAACAGCAGTTTCTACACTTTCGACACAGAACGTTACTGCATGACTTTCGACAACAATGCGATTCGCGACCTTGCTGGAATGGTTCCATACGACCAAATTTATATTCTTGCCAACAGTAAGACGTATGGCGGCGGCGGTATATTCAATTTCTACAGCCTCAGTTCTGCTGGTAATAATTCGACGCCTGATGTCATTATACATGAGTTCGGTCATGCCTTTGCGGGACTTGCCGATGAATATTACGACGATTCGGGTTCATACGAAGAATTTTACAAGATGGATGTGGAACCGTGGGAACCGAACATCACGACGCTTGTTGATTTTGAAAGCAAATGGAAGGATATGCTTGATAAAAAGACGCCTGTGCCGACGCCTGACACGGAGAAATATGATACCAAAGTCGGTGTGTACGAAGGCGGCGGCTACGAACCGAAAGGCGTTTATCGTCCGAAGCGCGATTGTCTGATGAAGTCATTCCGCGGCCATGTGTTTTGCGAGGTCTGTACCAAGGCCATAGAGAGAATGATATTGTTTTACAGCGAATAAAAATGTAGGTGGCTTCGACAGACAGATTCGGGCCTCCAAAATTCTTTTCGTTATTTCTTGACGATTGGCATGAGTCTTTTTGCGAAAGGTCGCGGTGAAACACCAAGAACAGGTGCCAGCTGTTTGCGTTTGAAGTCGTTTCGGTTTACCATTTTAACGACCCTTTCCACGATATTTCTGTCAAATCCTTGATTTACAATATCTTCTATATCTTTAGCACATTCGTTATACTGATAAAGAATGGCATCAAGTATGCTGTAGTCGGGAAGGCTGTCAGTATCTTTTTGGTCGGGACGGAGTTCGGCTGATGGAGCTTTTTCTATTGTGTGCCAAGGAATTATCTCTTCATCGCGATTGATATAGCGTGATATCTCGTAAGCTTCGGTTTTATAGACGTCACCGATGACTGAGAGGCTGCCGCAAAGGTCGCCGTACAAAGTCCCATATCCAACGGAAGCCTCGCTTTTGTTGCTTGTGTTGAGGAGAATGTTGCCGAATTTGTTCGACACCGCCATCACCAAGATGCCGCGGCATCGCGCCTGAAGATTTTCCTCAGTAACATCGAAAGGCCTGTCTTGAAATACAGGTTTGAGCATGTCGGAGAAAGTGTCGAAAGCGTTTTTGATAGGCACTATATAATAAGGTGAACCGAGTTTTTCGGCAAGTTGTTTGGCGTCGTTTACGGAATGGTCTGTTGAAAACTGCGACGGCATTAAAACGGCGGTAACATTTTCATTACCAATTGCTTCTGCTGTAAGAGCCATAACGAGTGCGGAGTCGAGGCCGCCTGAGAGGCCGAGGACGGCTCGTTTGAAGCCCTGTTTTTTGAAGAAATCGGAGATGCCGAGAACGAGGGCATCGTGCATTAACTCGACTTTGGATGGAATTTGCTGTTCGTCTTCTTTCTTTAAAGAAATAAGACATTGCAAATCAATATCTTTTACACCTTCTTTAAAAAACGGGAGAGAATTGACGACATATCCTTCATATCCGAAGACGGCGGAGCCTCCGTCGAAAATCAAATCGCAGTTTGCGCCGACCTGATTTACAAAAAATAATGGGCGTTCAAATTTGAGGACTGTCTTGCGGAGTTCTTCCCTGCGTCTCTCAGCACGTTGATAATCAAATATATCTGCTGCGATATTGATGATTATGTCTGGTTCGTTTTTCATCAGCGAGTCCATACGGTTCTCGATGAGAAACTCGTCGTTGGAGCGGTTTTGCAGGTCGGAACCTATCGTCACTGCGACTTTCATGCAGCCTATTTTGAGCATTTCGTCATCGTCTCCGGCTTCAAAATAAGGCATTTCCTCTATTGTCAACTGATTCTTTCTGAATATTTTGCGTTGATTTTGAAACATAAAGACGGCGGCATTAAAAGGCTTTCCTCCGTCTTTGGAGTCGTTCCTGATGGGGCAGCCGACGAGGATTGGGACTTCGGGGCAGCGTTGGGTTATTGTGTCAAGGGCTTTTTCACATTTTTCAACAAAGCTGTCGTATGTAATAAGTCCGAGTGGCGGGCATCCACACACGGCGAGTTCAGAAAAAACGACGAGTGACGAGCCTTTGGAATTATTGGCTGTCGTTATAATTTTTTCGACATTGCCGTCGATGTCGCCGACGGTATAGTCAAGTTGCGCTAACGTTATCTTCATAATTAAAATAAAAATCCGAATTGCAGGCTTACGCAGTCGAGGCTGAGTTTGTGGTCATAGTCGTTTTTATTCTCGCTGAGTTTTGAAAAATTGTTGTCATAAACAATTCCGGCTGTCAGAACGCTTGATTTCAATACCTTAAACTCGACGCCGATGCTGATTATCATGGAATGTCTGATGCTGCGGTAGTCATAAGGTGTTTTGAATGTGTCGGGGTCGTTATTGTCCTTATTGTTAAACATGATTCCCATTCCGTAGCCGATTTCGCCGTAAAGCCTCCATTTGGTGGCGAATTGGTCGGTTCTCATTTTCAATAAGATTGGTATTTCAAAGCATTCTACTTTGATTTTGTGTTTAAAATTAGGGGCATCGTAACTGTTGTTGAACCGCATCCAGTTGAATCCGGTCGAAAGACCATAGTTTTCAACGAAATAGTAGTTGGCAAGAAAGCCCCAGCTGAATGATAATTTGGCATTTCCGTTGGAAAGTCCGGTGCCATCGACTTCCGCCCAGTTGACGGAAGGTGCCACCCTGAATCCAAACTGGAAAGGTTTGTATTGTGCCATAACACTTGTCGCGAGTGCGATGCAGAAAACTAATGTAAAGACAGACTTTTTCATTTCTTTTGGATAAATAATAACTTATTGTGCAAAGATAATTTTTTTATCTCAAAAATTGGTATCTTTGTAACGAATTTTACGAACACAATTTACAAAAAATAGTTGTATGAAAAAATCATTACTCTTAGTTGCCATTGTCATGATGGCGGTTGCCGTGAATGCTCAGACATTTGCGATTGGTCCGAAGGTAGGTTATCAGACACAGACTCTTTCGGCGAGCGGTGCTGATGTGGAATCGGGTTTTAAAAACAATTTCACAGCAGGTCTCTTTACTCGTTTTGGAATCTCGAAATTCATAATTCAGCCCGAAATCCTTTATTTCAGAACGGGTCAGGTCTTTAAGTTGGGCATTGAGGATAATTCTCCAAAACTGACTCTCAGTAGGGTAAACATCGGCGTGCCGGTCATGCTCGGTTACAAGTTTATTGATCTGAAAGTGTTTAAAATGCGTGCAACCGTTGGTCCCGTCTTTAATTTTGCGGTGTCTCAAGACAATGATAAAGAAGGCTTTCCGGATAATATAGATGTGGAGAAAATAACAGGTAAGGATTTCAGCGTCAACGGTATGGTCAGCCTCGGTTTTGATGTTTTGTTCCTCACTGTTGATGTCGGTTATAGTTTCGGACTCAGCAACATTATGGGCGACCAGAAGATTAACGGGTATGATGTTGATGTCAAGGAATCTCGTCAGAATATATTTATGGTGACTATAGGAGCAAAAATATTTTCTCTATAATAATTGAATATCAATAATTTTAATCAATAATAGTTATGAAGAAGGACACTAAAATCTTCAATTTGATTTTAAAGGAAAAGAAGCGTCAGATGCATGGCATCGAACTTATCGCTTCGGAAAACTTTGTAAGCGATCAGGTTCTCAAGGCGATGGGTTCCGTTCTCACGAACAAATATGCCGAGGGTTATCCTGGAAAGCGTTATTATGGTGGCTGCCAGATTGTTGACCAGACTGAGCAGATTGCCATTGATCGCGCATGCGAACTTTTCAATGCTAAATTCGCCAACGTGCAGCCGCACTCTGGAGCTCAGGCCAATATGGCTGTGATGCAGGCTATTCTGCATCCCGGTGACATTTTCATGGGCCTCGACCTTTCACACGGCGGACACCTTTCGCACGGCAGCCCGGTCAACGCTTCTGGTATGCTTTACAAACCCGTTGCATATCATGTGAGCAAGGAAACAGGAAGAGTCGATTATGACGATATGGAGAAGACGGCTCTCGAATGCAAGCCGAGACTCATCGTTGCCGGTGCTTCAGCCTATTCACGTGATTGGGATTACAAACGCATGCGTGAGATAGCCGACAAAGTCGGGGCCATTCTGATGGCTGACGTATCGCATCCGGCAGGTCTTATAGCCCGCGGTCTTCTCAACGACCCGCTCGACTATTGCCATATCATTACTACGACAACGCACAAGACTCTTCGCGGACCTCGTGGCGGTATGATTCTTATGCGTGAAGACTTCCCGGATCCGGAAGGCCGTACGACTCCGAAGGGTGAAGTCAAGATGATGTCGGCTCTGCTCAATAGCGCGGTGTTCCCGGGCGTTCAGGGCGGTCCTCTCGAGCATGTCATCGCATCCAAGGCCGTTGCTTTCGGCGAGGCTTTGAGTGACGAATACTTTGAGTACATCCTCCAAGTGAAAAAGAATGCCAACGTGATGGCTAAAGCCTTCATCGACAGAGGTTACGACGTTATTTCAGGCGGTACCGACAACCACTCGATGCTCATCGACCTCCGCACCAAGTTCCCGGAAGTCACCGGTAAGATGGTTGAAAACACCCTCGTTCTCGCCGACATCACCGTCAACAAGAACATGGTTCCGTTCGACAGCCGTTCACCATTCTTAACATCAGGTCTCCGTATCGGAACGCCGGCTATCACGACACGTGGTCTCAAGGAAGACATGATGGAGCCTATCGTCGATATGATTGACGACGTCATCTCGGCCATTGACCCAGTTGCTAAGACTGCTCCAGATGCCAAGATTAACGCGGTAAGAGAGAAAGTCAACGCCATCATGAGCGAATATCCGCTCTTCGCGTGGTAAAAAATGGTTTTCTTTAAATAAAAAAAGCCGACCGGAACGGTCGGCTTTTTTTGGTATTTATATTTGGGAAAAAGTTTCGTGTAGGCTGTCTTGATACAGATTTCAGATATGATTGAAACGTATAGGCTGAACTCATCCGCCAATGTCGCGGTGATATTGTCACCGTCGTTACTGCCGTTTGAAAAAGCGGCCTCTTTTTTTGTATAAATCTTTCGCCGAATAAAATTTTTTGTATTTTTGCGCCGTCATTTGTCGAAGTCCGCGAGGGCTTAGGTGGGTGACAGACATATTGGAAAGACGTTGTGCTGACGTTTTATCTGCGGCATGTAGAATCTCGCAAGTTCTTAATCGATCGCACGATAAGGCAGTGGGCTGATGTCCAAGGGATTGTTATATATTAAAGGTGTCGCCCGACACCTGATGATATAGACGTTCTGCGTGGGCTTCGACATTGCTTATCCTCGATCGATGGGCGATGCGAGAGCCTCAATAAGCGGGATAGGCAAGGTGCAGATTCCCGCGCTTTTTCTTTTATGTTCTCATGATTTTAAAAATAATGTCCGGTATCGGGAATCTGCCGGCTGGTAAGTTATTGTTAATCAAATTATCTTAAATCATGAAAAAGTTGCATTTACTCGGAATGTCGGCTGTGTTGGCCGTCGCATTGGCAAGCTGCGGAAGCTCGAAGAACTTGGCTGTGGAATCAAGCATCGACAAGCAAACAAGTCTTGAAGGCGAGAAGGTCGTTGTTGAAACCACGAAACTGCAAGGCATCGAAATGGTGGACGATCTCAGCGAAGACGGCATCAAGATGATAAAGACGGCATACAAGTGGTACGCCGGCATAGGCAAGGCCGATGACAAGCAGACGGCCATTGAGATGGCTGAATTAGAAGCGCGTGCGACAATTTCGCGTGTCATCGAGAACGCAGTGAAGGTTGAGTCTGAAAGAGGGACCGTTGCCAACAACGGAGAGGTGCAGAAAGCCCTGACATCGCATTGGAACCAGATCAGCGTGAGCATCCAAAACGCATGCGAGCCTTTCGGCGACACCAGAGTGGAATACAGCCAGACGACAAAGATGTACACCGTGACACAGAAGGTCGGCGTCCGCGGCGACAAGTTCCAGAAGATGCTGAACAACGCCGGAAACTACAAGCCGAGCAACCTGAGCGGCAAAGACCTTGAAGACTTCATTGAGGTGAACAAATCTATCATGGAAGCCGCAAAAGGCAACTAAAATGAAAAGATTTTTTGCAGCGGCAATCCTGCTGTTTGTCGGGATGACCACCATGGCGCAGAACTACCCGTCGGAATGGGTGAAATATACCTCCGACGGATACTTCCACGACATAGAGAGCGCACAACACAAGCAGGATGCACTTGATTTGGCACGTTCAAACCTTGCCAAGCAGATACAGGTGCGAGTCGAGGAAATAAGCAAAATCGACAAGCAGGTTACCAACGGACGTTCAAGCATTTCCTACAACTCATCAAAGGGCTTCTCGACGGATGTGGATATGAAGCTGGCACAAACGCTGAGTAGTTATGATGAAAATCTTGGGAAGTATTACGTGATAGCCTATATCAATAAGAAAGAGGCATGCAATTATTATGAGAATGAGATAAAAATGCTCATCAGTAATATTGGCAGCCATATCGCAATAGCCGACAATTATATCAACTCCGGCTTCAAGACAAAGGCGAAGGAAGAACTCCAGACCACACTGGCGCTGTTCGGCCAAAAAGACGAGCCGCTGTTCTGGCTCAATGTGTTCGGATTTGATGAAAACAAGATGCAACAGTATCTTAATGAGGTTAACAGCAACGAACAAACGGTTAAATCGAAGATTGCAGATTTGGAACACGGACTGCGCATCTTCCTCGACTGCAAGTCACCGATGTTTGACGGGAAAAACTATCCGTTGACCGACAAACTCAAAAGCGAACTGAGTGAACTCGGCTGCAGCTTCGTTACATCCGCCTCAGATGCCGACTACGCAGTATATATCAATGCCTATGCTGAGACAGTCTCAAAATCTCCGTTTACAAGCTATGAGGGGATACAGACTTTCTCATACGTCACACGTGAACATGCAACAGTCTCTCTGACAAAAAAGGCGACAGAAGAGGTGATATATACAGACGAAATGTCGGAGAAAGGAGTCGGCACACGCGACCAAAACAAGGCTGCTTCTACAGGATATGAACAACTCTACCGTAAAATAGCAACCGTGCTAAAGGAGAAAATACAATAGAAACAGAAATATATTAGAATTTTTAAAAACATTTAGCGATGAAAAAGATTTTCACGGTTTTATTTATGACGCTAATTCTGGCAGGCAGTGCTTCCGCACAGGAAAAGCGTTTCGCCATGAGTTCCCCAAGGGCGATTGAGAGTCTCAAATTTGAGGCGGATGCGTTTGCCTCCGAACTTCAAAAAGCTTTAACTAATAACGGCTTTCGCGTGGTAGCAAGAGGTCAGGCGGTTGATGCTATCGTCAAAGACTTTGATTTCGAATCAAATAGTGGTCTTACAGACAACGAGAAGGCAAAACTTGCACAAATCACAAACGCCGACTATATATGTATGTCGTCAGTAACGGAGAAAAACGGCATATACTATTTTAGTGCAACCGTCATTGACAAGGAATTGGGTGAAAACGTGGCAATGGTTTCGGCTTTCCTTAAGAATTTCGGCGATATCGATTCCGCTTGTGAACAGATGGCTGGCGATATATTAAATTATCTTGGTGCGTCATCCGACAATAGTTACACACGCTCGCAATCATCAAATTACGAGGGTGGTAGTTCGGCAAATAGCACCACATCTAATAGTACAAGTGGCAGTTCCTACTGCAACCAAGATTCTACAACGTTGACATGCACCATCAATGGTGTTGACTTCAAAATGATAAAAGTTGAAGGCGGTACGTTCGCTATGGGCGAAGGTAAGAAAAAGTCCCATGAGGTGACGCTGAGCGACTATTACATTGGTGAATTCGAGGTGACGCAGGAACTTTGGGAGGCCGTGATGGGTAAAAATCCGAGTAAATTCAAAGGCGGCAATCTTCCAGTGGAAAGGGTTAGTTGGAAAGACTGCCAGAAGTTTATAAACGAACTGAATCAACTTTGCGCAGGGTGGCTCAATGGTAAGAGGTTCTCTCTACCCACAGAGGCTCAGTGGGAGTACGCGGCGAGAGGTGGAAATAAGAGCAGAGAATACGAGTTCAGCGGTAGTAATGATGTTGATGAAGTGGCATGGTACAATGGTAACAGCGACAATATTCATTCGGTGGGTACGAAGTCTCCGAATGAACTTGGAATATACGATATGAGCGGCAACGTTTACGAGTGGTGTCAGGACTGGAAAGGAAGTTATAGCAGTAAATCACGGACTGACCCCCAAGGGCCGTCGTCAGGCTCCTACCGCGTCCTCCGCGGCGGTAGTTGGGACGGCAGCGCGAGGCTCTGCCGTGTCTACGATCGGGACGGCATCTCGCCTTTCCGCAGGAATTTTAGTCACGGCTTCATAGGCTTCCGCCTTGCCCTCGTTCTTTAGTTCTACCAAAGGACATTAGCCTGAAATGTTGAGTTAAAGAGGTTGCTCCACTTCGCTGTCGCTTTGGTCGCAAAGACGTGCGGTTTGTTTTGAAAACTTAAAAAATTATATGTTGGTGTTGCGGCGAAGCCGCAACACCAACATATAATTATACACCACCAAACGTCGCCGTCCTTGTGAGCGACCGCAGGGAGTCGAACAATTGTAAACGCCTCTTTACAGAATCGCCGAAAGCCCACGTTTTTATGTTAAAAAATGTTAAAAATCAAAGTTTTTTGTCGTTTTTCTTTGTCCTATGAAAATCTTTTGTCTAACTTTGCAGCAAGAAAAAACAAAAAAGATATGACATATACAGAAGCGGAAAAACATATCGTCAGTTTTGATTGGGCGGCGAAATATATGCTTCGCGACAAGGCCAACTTCGACATACTCGAAGGCCTCATCACAGTATTGTTGAACGAGAAGGTCACAATCCAGAACATTTTAGAGAGCGAGAGTAACCAGACGGATCCGCGCGACAAGTACAACCGCGTCGATGTCAAGGCGTTGAATTCCAAAGGCGAGATAATTCTCGTCGAGATTCAGCTCAACCGCGAGCAGTACTTTATTGAGCGAGTGCTTTACGGCGTGTCGAAGACCATCACGGAGCACATGTATTCGGGCGACGGCTACGGCAGCATCAAGAAGGTTTACAGCATAGGCATACTCTACTTCAACCTCGGCGAGGGTTCCGACTATGTCTATCACGGCACGACGAGCTTTAGGGGCATTCACACCAACGATACGCTGAAATTGTCCCAAAAAGAGTTGGGCGCGTTGACGATAAAGACATCGGAGGACATCTTCCCCGAGTACTTCCTCATCCGCGTCAAGGCGTTTGACAAGGTTGCCGAGACTCCGTTGGAGGAATGGTTGGACTATCTGAAGTCGTGTCACATCAAGGACGACACGACGGTGCCGGGCTTGCAGGAGGCGAAGAGAAAGTTGAAGTTTCTTATGATGACTCCTCAAGAACGCCGTGCCTACGAGAGGCATTGGGATGATGTCGTCATTGAGGAAGACGTCATAAGCACTTCCCGCGAAGAAGGCTATTATGACGGAAGAATTGATGGATTGGAAGAAGGGCGAGCCGAAGGTTTGGAAGAAGGGCGAGCTGAAGGGAGAATAGAAGGATTGGAAGAGGGTAAGGTCCAAGGAAGAGCTGAAGGGCTTGCCGAAAGTAAAATCATAATGGCAAAAAGGATGTTAGATATGGGGTATTCCATTAAAGATATTTCCGAGGTGACAAGGCTCTCTGTGGATGAGATAAATAGTTTATAGAAGTCACCTTAAGCGTTTTTCATCTTTGCAATGGTATTGGTCGTGGAATAGCCTTTGACGAGTTCAACTGTCGTCACGACACCGCCCTTGGCTGTGACAATGTCATATCCGACAATGTCTTCAGGCTTGTAGTCATTGCCTTTCACTAAGACATTAGGCTGTACTGCCTTGATGAGGTTGTACGGCGTATCTTCGTCGAACAGTACGACGGCATCAACGAATTGAAGCGCAGCTAAGACAACTGCTCTCGCGTCCTGATTGTTAACAGGTCGTGACGGGCCCTTCAGCCTTTTGATAGAAGCATCGGTGTTGAGTCCGATGATGAATTTGTCGCCCAAGTCGGATGCTTTTGCGAGGTATTCGATATGACCGCGGTGTATTATGTCGAAGCAGCCGTTGGAGAAGACTATGCTTTTGTTATTTTTACGGCAGTCATCAAGCCATAAACTGAGTCTTTCCTCATCAAGAATCTTGTTCTCTATTTCCTTCAGATTGTTCATAATGTGTTTTTTCTCGTTGAAAGACAAACATAAACAGATAGGTGACACCTCCTGTCAGTATGTAGAAAAGCATTTGCGAGGCGTGGTTGATTATCACGAAGGCTTTAGCAGCCGATGTGTTGACTAAATAGAAATGATTAAGCAGATAATCGCTGATACTGTGATAGATTCCTATGTTTCCGGGCACCGGCAGAATAGCTCCGAGCGAGACGAAGACGACTAACGTAGTGGCTTCCGTGATACCGAGGTGCGATGTTTCATTCATCATATAGAAGGGTAACCACGTCATGATGATGTAAAACAGCCAAATCATGACGGTGTAGAATATGAAAAGGCCTTTTTTGTTCATCGTCAGGACTGATTTCACGCCGGTCACAAAGCCGTCCCAAAGTTCGGCGATTTTCTTGTTTTTCTTTATGATAATGATGACTGCGATGATGGCGACGACGACTATTACTGCAAGTGCCGTTATCACAAGAATTTTGTTTTTCCAGTTGCCGCCGCTGCCATTAATGATGTATGTGTCGAAGATGTCCCATTGGAAAAGCATCACGGCCACGCCCATTATGAATAACATAGCGAGGTCTATTACAAATTCGGATATGACTGTTCCGAGTGATTTGTTAAAAGGAATGTTGCTTTTTTTTGACAAAACACTGCATCTCACCACGTCGCCCAAGCGCGGAACGATGATGTTGGCGAGGTAAGCTATTAGAATTGCGCCGTAAGTCGTTCTGCCTTTTGTTTTGTAACCCATCGTACCGAGAAGAATGTTCCATCTTAAAGCTCTGAAATACAATGAGATAGCAAGGCAAATGAGATTTAGCAGCATCCAAAAGTATCTTGCCGACCTTATGTCGGTCCAAAATTCTTTGAAGTCGAGATTATGCAGGCAACGCCAAAACAACGCCATTCCGAGTAAGAGAAGCGCGGTGTACGTCAGGAATTGTGTTGTTTTTTTGTTCAAGATTTAGATTTTATTGTTTTTGTCGGGGAAGATGATGGTTGGTTTGTGTTTTTTTGCTTCTTCAAAATCCATAGAAGCGTAAGATGCGATGATGACGAGGTCGCCGGTGTGTGATTTATGTGCTGCGGCTCCGTTAATACCAATGATACCGGTTCCGCGTTTACCTTTGATTGCGTAGGTGCTGAAACGTTCTCCATTGGTAATGTCGTAGATGTCAACGCGCTCGTTTTCAATGATATTAGCAGCTTCCATCAGGCTTTCGTCAATGGTTATGCTACCTATATAGTTAAGGTCTGACTGAGTTACAGTGGCGCGATGTATCTTTGATTTAAGTACTTCTATGTTCATATTTAGAAGATTCTTAGATTATCGATAAGTCTGACAGGTCCGAGTTGTAGTGCGACGAAGATGCGTGCGTGTTCGCAGTTTTCCCATGAGTCTAAATGGCAGAGAGTCGTTTCGTCGGCTATTTCCACATATTCAACATTGAAATCTTTGATTTCTCCGTATTTTCTGATGGCGTAGTCGTGCATTTCGGCTGGAGTCATTGTCTTATAATGTTTTACGCTGTCGCTGAGGACTGCGAATATTTTCGGGGCGATGGCGCGTTCTGCGGTGTTGAGGCGCATGTTGCGTGAACTTTTGGCGAGTCCGTCGCTGTCGCGCACGATGGGGCAGGGGACAATCTCAAGCGGGATGTTGTAGTCGCGAACCATTTTTTTAATGATGGCGAGCTGTTGAAAGTCTTTTTCGCCGAAATAGGCCTTGTCGGGGCGTACGATGTCGAAAAGTTTGCGTACTACGATGGCAACGCCGTTGAAATGTCCGGGGCGGCAGGCACCTTCCATCACGTGTTCAATCTGTCCAAAATCGTAGTGGTCGTTCACCTTTTCGGGATACATTTCTTCTACTGAAGGCATGAAGACTGCGGAACAGCCGTTTTTCTCAAGCAGGGCAGCGTCTTTTTCAGGAGTGCGCGGGTACTTATCGAGGTCGGAAGGGTTGTTGAACTGAATCGGGTTGACGAAGACAGAAGCTACGACGACATCGTTATCGTTGACGGCTTTGCCGATAAGGGACAGATGGCCTTCGTGTAGAGCACCCATTGTTGGCACGAGACCGACAGTGTGTCCAGCTTTACGCTCATTGTCAATATATTTGCGAAGGTCTGTTATACGATTGAACACCTGCATTTTTATAAAATTTTCGGTATGTGACGAAAATAACGCGCAAAGGTACGACTATTTTTGCAATTGACGTACGAAGAATGTCTATAAATTTTGAATGACAAAGGTCGGGAGTCGTTTAGCAGTTAAATGCGTCCCATGGCATGCCTTTCGGCAATGGTGCGTTTATGTTGATTTGTGTTTTCAGGGTTGGATGTTCAAAACAGACGTTTTTGGCGTGAAGGCATATCGAACCGTCGGGATTGGAGCGCGGATAACCGTATTTGAGATCGCCTTTGATTGGGCAGCCGATGTGTGCGAGTTGGCAGCGAATCTGATGATGCCTTCCGGTAAGAAGTTCTACTTCAAGGAGATAGAAGTTTTCGGAATGTCCGATGACGCGATAACGCAGTTTAGCCGCCTTAGCACCTTTAGTCTCCGGAGAAACGATATACGACTTGTTTTGCGCCTCGTTTTTGATGATAAAGTCTTCAAGTTCGTCGGATTCCTTCGGCGGTTTGTTTTTCACGATGGCGAGGTAGGTCTTGCTGAACTCGCGGTTCTTAATCTTCACGGTCATTCTGCTCAACGCTTTTGAGGTACGGGCAAATGTGACCGCCCCGCTCACCGGTCTGTCGATACGGTGCACCAAGCCGAGGAAGACATCTCCCGGCTTATTGCATTTCACCTTGATATAGGCTTTTACATCGTCCAAAAGACATACGTCTCCGGTCTTATCGCCTTGAACAATCTCCGAAGGCTCTTTATTGATGATAATGAGATGGTTGTCTTCGTATAAAATGCGGTCTTCTATCGACATAGACGCTGTTTTTAATCTAATATTGTTCGGTTTCGTTGGGGAAGGCGACATCCTTCACGTCGTTGATGTATGCGTGAACGGAGTCTTTTATCGATGCGTAGAGGTTGTTGTAACGGCGCAGGAAACGCGGCGAGAAGTCGTTGTTGATGCCGAGCATGTCGTGAAGCACCAATACTTGTCCGTCAGTTCCTGATCCGGCTCCGATGCCGATTGTCGGTATCACGAGTGACTTGCTGACCTCTGCGGCGAGTGTGGCCGGTATCTTTTCGAGAACTATGCTGAAGCAGCCTTTTTCCTGAAGAAGTTGGGCGTCTTCACGAAGTTTTTGGGCTTCTTCTTCGCCTTTGGCACGCACTACATACGTTCCGAACTTGTTGATACTCTGCGGTGTGAGTCCGAGATGTCCCATCACGGGAATGCCTGCGCTGACGATTCTCTCTATACTCTCGATGATTTCGCGCCCGCCTTCCACCTTGACGGCATTCGCGCCAGATTCCTTCATGATGCGGATGGCGGAGTTTAAGGCTTCCTTGGAGTTGCCCTGATATGTTCCGAAAGGCATATCAACGACGACGAAGGCGTGCGAGACGGCACGAACCACCGACGACGCGTGATAAATCATCTCGTTGAGCGTGATGGGAAGAGTCGTTTTATAACCGGCCATGACGTTGGATGCGCTGTCACCGACGAGGATTATGTCGATGTTCGCCTCGTCGAGAATCTTGGCCATGCTGTAGTCGTAAGCCGTCAGCATCGCAATTTTTTCACCGTGGTCCTTCATATCCTGAAGAACCCTCGTGGTGACGAATGAAGCATTGTGCGACAAATACATTTTTGTTTCTTTTAAAAGATTGGCAAAATTAGAGAAAAAACTCGTAACTTTGCCAATCATCATGTATTTATTATGAATAGAATAATTAAGACAACGGTGTGCTTTGTAATGCTCCTTGCCGTTATTTCGTCCTGCAACAAAGAAAAAGACTTCAACATCTATACCAATGCCGACCCGACAATGATCGTTTATGGATTTTTGAATCCCGAATCAGATACCAATTTTTTGAAGATAACGAAATCGTTTAACGGAGACGCGACCATCGGAACGCAGGATTACGAACTCAACAACTACGACTACAAACTTTATGTGCGCCTGATAAACAAAAAAAACACGAAAGATTCCATCGCCTTTGATACGACATCGGTCTATAAACCTTGGGACAGTACTTCGCCTTTCTACAGCGACAGAAGGCAGCTCGTCTATTTCACCGATGAAAAACTCATTGCTGGCGACGAATACGACCTGTATGTTCGTGATCGTTCGGGAAATGAGGTGACGACGAGAGTAAAGTTGGTTTCGGATATAAGTATAGCATGGCCGTATGCACAGAATATCTCATTTTTAGGCAGTTACAATTCAGAGATTCGCTGGTCGCGCAAAAATCCGTCACAGCCGTGGGCTCCTTATTATGAGATAACGGGTTATTTCAATTACCGCCAACTCAATCCGGGCGATAACGACACGACAGACCATTCAATGAAGTGGTATTTCGGCAACGGCACGCCAGAAAGCCTGCACATGGATAATTTACAACTGCACATATATTACACGCCTGAAACGTTTTTCAGCCTTATGCTTGCCGACGACAACATAAAGAACAATTCGCCGGCTGGCGTGCAGAGATGGTACAAGGACTTCACCATTGTCGTGTCGGCGGCTGGAGAGGAACTGTACAACTACACCATTATCAGCGGCTCGGAGAGTGTTATTCAAGATTCGCCCGAATATACCAACATAGAGGGCGGCCTCGGACTTGTGTCATCGAAAATCAATGTTGATAGGAGTTATTATATCGCTGTAAAGACGATGAATCAGATTCAGCGCGACTATCCTGAATGGGGATTCATCACGGAAGTGGAGCCGGAATAATTGTAAAAAAATATTTACAGAACACATTTTATTTTCTTCCGAAATCGGCTGGAATCTCGCCCCATATCTCGGTGCGCCATTTGTAGATAGGTACTCTGAAATCGTTGTTTCTCAACCAGTTTTCAGCGCGTTGTATTAAGTTGAAGATGTCGGCGTTGTGTTTCGAAGGCGCGAGTTTGGTTTTACAGACACCTTCACGAACCCATTTTTGTCCGTTTAACGAATCAGAATAAATGGGGATATTGAGGTTGTGTTTTTTCTGCCATGCGAGGCAGTGGACGATGGCGAGAAACTCACCGATGTTGTTTGTGCCGTTTTCAAAGACCGGGCTTTTGAACACTTCTGTTCCCGTTGCCACATACACGCCGCGATATTCCATTTTTCCCGGATTTCCCGCGCATGCGGCATCAACGGCGATGGCATTATCAATAGGTTTGGGAGCATCTTCGTTTTTGTTTGGCAAAGATGTTGTCTTTGTTTCAAAACCTTGAAAATCACCGTTAAAAGCGGCTTCGGCGGCAGCCATTGTGGGAAAACTCTTGTATCGTGCTTCCGGAAAGCCATCGACTTGTGATTTACACTCGTCCCAGTTGTCGAAGATGCCAGTTTTGCGTCCTTTCCAGACGACGTAGAATTTTTTCGGCATAATTTATTGAAATTGAAGTGTGACAGAAGATGCCACCGATAAAGTGATATTGGAACCGAGGCGGAGTGCGCAGTTCAGGTTTTGATGTCCGGCGGGGAAGCCGAAACAGACCGGATAGCCGCGATGTTGCACGTGTTCCAAGACGATTTCCTCGGCTGTTTTTCCGAAAGGGACGGCGTTATCGTGCATATCGGTAAGTCCTCCGACCACGAGTCCGACAATATTGTCGAGTGCGCCGGCGCGTTGCAGAGCCATCATCATTCGGTCGATATGATATAGATATTCGTCAAGGTCTTCGATGAACAATATTTTGCCGTTAGTATTTGGAAATGAGTCGGAAGCGAGCATGCTGTAGAGGACGGAGAGGTTGCCGCCGACGAGTTCGCCTTCGGCTTTTCCGGGGATATTCATCGTTGAAGACGGGATGGTATAAGAGAGTTTTTTTCCAGTCAGGGCATCGTATAGCGAGTTCAAAGATTTTATGTCGCAGTTTTTGACGTTGATTGGCATTGTACCGTGAATGCTTTGAAAACCAAGTGATTGTATTTTTCCGTGAAAGACGGTGACATCGCTGTATCCGACAATCCACTTCGGTTTTTCGAGGAAGGCGGCGACATCAAAATCGTCGATTATTCTGACGGAGCCGTAGCCGCCGCGGGCGCACCAAAGGGCCTTGATTTCGTCATCTCGGAGGTAGTTGTTTATAAGCCGGGCACGATGTCTGTCATTTCCAGCGAATTGATTATCAGATTCGAAGAGGCTGTCGTCGAAGACGGGTGTGAAGCCTGTTTTCTGAAGCCAACAGACAGCAGCATCAATTTCGTCGCGGCTGATTTTGCGGGCCGGAGCCACTATCGCGACCTTATCGCCATTTCCAAGAAATTCAGGATTGTTCATAGCACAAAGGTAGTGATTATTTCATCAGATGGAATCACTATCCTGATATTTCATTTTATTGCAAAGCAATTTTTAGAAGTTACCTAAACTACCATACCAACACTTTTATTTTGTTTGTAACAACCAGTCTATCACATTGATTTTCTGAACACCATCTACAACACTCTCATCAAAATCCAATGATAGCAGATATTTGGGATTAGCATCACGGATACACTTTAATGACGAAATTTCACGATTTAATGTTTTTTCGTCATCAACACGATATGCGACCTGATAATATTCCATTCGTCCATCATATTTTTTAACCACAAAATCTACTTCACCTTTATCCGAACGGCCAGCAAACACTTCACCTCCACGGCGCAGTAATTCAAAATAAACTACGTTCTCCAATTTATGCCCCAAATCGGTGTTGATGTTATTTATGTTAAGGATATTTCTAAATCCCAAATCAACTACATAATACTTGTAATTTGCGGCTAACAAACGCTTTCCTTTTATATTATACAGACGCACAGGATAGACTAAATACGATTCTGTCAAGTATGTCAATAGTTTTTGTACTGTGTTGTGAGATACTCCATTCGTATTCTTCTGCAGACAGTCGGCAATATTATTTGGTGAAACCACGCTTCCAACGCTGTCAAATACAAAATCGATAATACGTTGCAAACTATCAAACTTACGGAGTTTCCATCGTTTCACAATATCTTTTACCACAATTGTATCGTACAATGAGCGCAAATAGGGATTCACCATATCGGGCGATGCTTGCAGAATATTCACAGCTTCGGGAAAGCATGATCCATTTATATACTGATGAAACAGTTTATCGGTTCTTGTTTCTGTAGGGAATGCCGACACATATTCTGCAAAAGAATAAGGGTGAAGATTTATTGCAATATATCTGCCCGAAAGCAATGTTGCCAATTCACTTGACAAAAGGTAGGCATTTGACCCCGTTATGTATAGGTCGATATTCTTTTTCACAAACAAAGCGTCGACAAGCTTTTCGAACTGAGGAACAAGCTGAACTTCGTCAAGAAATACATAATTGATGTTTTCGGAACATTTTGAAACTATAGAATCATATAGTTTTGTCCATGATTCAAACTCTTGATTTTCACGTTCTTCGAAATTATATGAATGAATATTATCATCTGCGACACCGTTCGACTTTAAAACATCCCTAAACAATTCAAACAATGTTGATTTGCCACAACGACGGATTCCTGTAACCACTTTTATCAGCCTTTGGTCTCGAAGTGCTGTCAATTGCTCTAAATATGTATTTCTTCTTATCATATAATCGCATTTCAGATTACAAATATACACAATAATGACGAATTTTGCTAAAATAGATAAAATTCGTCATTATTGTTTCTTCGTATTGGTGCCTTCGACAGATTTAGCAACGGTGCCTTCTTACCAAAAAAACGATGTAAATCAATATCGAACACACGAGGATGGTTCCCAAAACGACAAAGATGTTTCTGAAAGAGCAGTTTAGAACGACATCAGAATGCTGCAACATCAGGAAAAGGACGATGAGGAACAACACATTGACGAATATGGTCATGATGTGCAGAATCGACAATTTTTTTGCGACGACGATATTGTCGAAAAAAGACTCAAACGACTGCCAAAAGCTTTTGCCTGATGCCGAATTGTTATTACGATGCCGATATGAGAAAAGTTGTATCAAAACATTCATCACCGCAGTTGTCGTAGAAAGAGAAAACGCGTTGTTGCTTAAACAAAAAGTCTCTTTAAATGATTGATTGATTATCGATTCGACGAAAACGACGGCACTGAAGGTCACAAGAAATATCTGCGCCAAATAAAGTAAAACCATTGTTTTGGATTGATTTTTCATATAGGTTAAAATTTTTGATTAATGATGCTAAGTTATGAAAAAAGGCTAAAGGTGACTTCTATAAATTCATTTTTTATCCTTAGTCCTTAAATCTCATCTTTCAGAAATTGCGCCGTATAGCCAAGTCCATGTCTTACAACATCTTCCGGTGTTCCTTCGCAGACGATGTTTCCGCCGCGGTTGCCACCTTCGGGCCCCATATCGATAATCCAGTCGGCCATCTTGATGACGTCCATGTTATGCTCAATGATAAGCACGGTGTTTCCCTTGTCAACGAGTCGGTTAAGCACGTCCATCAGCACCTTTATGTCGTCGAAATGCAGACCTGTCGTCGGTTCGTCGAGGATGTAAAACGTGTTTCCGGTGTCGCGGCGGGCAAGTTCGGCGGCAAGTTTGACGCGCTGCGCTTCTCCGCCTGAAAGTGTCGTTGAAGGCTGCCCTAATGTAACATAACCAAGTCCGACATCTTGTAAAGTCTTAATTTTCTGAATAATACCCGGAAAATTCTCAAAGAATACAACGGCTTCGTCAATAGTTAAATTCAAAATGTCGTTTATTGATTTTCCCTTGAAACGGACTTCCAAAGTCTCCCTGTTGTAGCGTTGTCCCTGACAATCAGGGCAGACGACGCTGACATCCGGCAGGAAGTTCATCTCTATCACCTTCACACCCGCGCCGCCACAGGTCTCACAGCGTCCGCCTTTGACATTGAAGGAAAAACGCCCCGACTTATAACCGCGTATCTTGGCTTCAGGCAACTCGCCGAAGAGCTTGCGTATATCGTCAAAAACCTTGGTATATGTGGCGGGATTGGAACGCGGCGTGCGTCCTATTGGAGTCTGGTCAATCTCTATGACTTTGTCGATATTTTTAAGTCCTTCGATGCTCTCGTAAGGCAGCGGTTTCTTCAGCGCGTGGTAAAATTTCTGATTCAGTATCGGGAAAAGAGTCTCGTTAACCAAGGTCGATTTGCCCGAACCGGAGACGCCCGTGACGCATATCATCACGCCGAGCGGCAGCCTCAGATTCACGCCTTTGAGGTTATGTCCGGTGGCATTTTTCAAGAACAGATATTCGCCGTTTCTCGCCTTGCGGCGGACTGAAGGTACATCAATCTTTTTCTTTCCGGAAAGATATTGGCATGTCGTGCTGTCGCCTTTCAAAGCATCTTTGGGCGAGCCCTGAAATATTATCTCGCCTCCGTTTGCGCCGGCTCCCGGCCCGATATCGACGATATGGTCGGCGGCGAGCATCGTCTCTTTGTCGTGTTCGACGACGATGACTGAGTTGCCGATGTCGCGAAGTTCCTTCAACGAGTTTATCAGCCTCACGTTATCGCGTTGATGCAGTCCGATACTCGGCTCATCAAGGATATATAGAACGCCCGTCAGACGCGAACCGATCTGCGTCGCGAGTCTGATACGCTGCGCCTCGCCACCCGAAAGCGAACGCGAAGGTCTGTTCATGCTGAGATAGTCGATGCCGACGTCGAGAAGGAAGGAGATGCGCTTGCGTATCTCCGGCATGATTTCAGCCGCTATGATGTTCTGCCTTTCGCTCAGATGATTGGGAAGGTCGTCGAACCATTCTGCAAGAGTCCTGACATCCATCTCGGCGAGTTCGGAGATGTTTTTTCCGTTGAGTTTGAAAAACAACGACTCTTTCTTCAATCGCGTGCCGTGACATTCCGGACAGACGGCGTTGTCCATGAAACTCGAAGCCCATTTATGTATCGATGCCGAAGCGTCGTCGTTGTCCTGACTTTTGATGAAATTGATGATTCCTTCGAAAGTCATTGTGAATGTTGAAGATGAGCCATAATGCTCTTTCGTGACAGAAAACCTCTCGGAACTTCCGTTGAGGATAATATTAAGTGCCTCCTCCGGAATGTCGCGGATGGGCGTGTCTAAGGTGAAGCCGTAACGCGCACCGATGGCTTCTATTTGATTGAAAATCCATGAGTTTTGATAAGATCCGAGTGGCACGAGGCCGCCTTTTTTCAATGAAATGCCGTCATCGGGAATGATTTTCTTCATATCGATGACGGTGACTTCGCCGAGGCCTCCGCAATGCGGGCAGGCTCCGTATGGAGAATTGAAAGAGAATGTGTTAGGTTCGGGGTCCTGATAGGAAATTCCGCTCGTCGGACACATGAACATACGGCTGAAATAGCGAGGTTCGTTGCTGCCTTCTTCGAGAACCATAAGCATTCCCTTGCCTTTCTGAAACGCCGTCTCAACGGATTTGGCTATGCGCGCCGTGTCTTTCCCGACCAAGAGTCTGTCGATGACGATTTCTATGTCGTGCGTTTTATATCTGTCGAGCATCAATCCGAAGACGAGATCCTGAATATTACCGTCGATGCGAATCTTGATAAAGCCGTGCTGCCTTATCTGTTCCAAAAGTTCGCGATAATGTCCTTTTCTGCCTCTGACAACAGGAGCCAATATATTGATTTTCTTATCATTATACGACTCAAAAATCATCTTCGTTATCTGTTCTTCGGAATAGCGTACCATTTTCTCGCCGGTGACGTATGAATACGGTTCCGCCACGCGTGCAAACAGAAGACGCATGAAGTCGTAAATCTCCGTTATCGTTCCGACTGTTGAGCGCGGGTTTTTGTTCACCGATTTCTGTTCGATGGATATTACCGGGCTGAGGCCGCGAATCTCGTCAACATCGGGGCGTTCCATGCTGCCGATGAACTGGCGCGAGTAGGCCGAAAACGACTCCATATAGCGGCGTTGTCCTTCGGCATAAATCGTGTCGAAAGCGAGAGACGACTTGCCGCTGCCGCTGAGTCCGGTAACGACTACGAACTTGTCGCGCGGTATCTTCAAATCGATGTTTTTGAGATTATTCTCCCGCGCACCATATATTTCGAGGAAATCTTCTTCTGAAACGCCTGATTTCATGTCATTTACTGATTAACAACCATATCGGGTTCTTCATCCACCATCAGGCTGTCGTAATCCTGAATGCTGTCGCAAAATATAAGCGTGTCGAAGTCCATTCCGTGCATCTGCCTGCAGTCTTCGTAAGTAAGGTCGAAAGGCTTGATCGGTATTTTGACTTCATACTGAGTTCCCTTCTTCACTTTCAGATAAGATTTTCTTAGCCATGGGTTGAAGACTTTCAGCAGTTTGTACGTTATGCCGTGGCTGATGGCGAAGTCGGCCCAGTCGTCAACATCATAATCGACGATGACGGTAGTGTATTTGAATGGTTTGTAAGTCTTGCTCACGAAAAGCCCGTATCTCTCGGGATTGCGGAAAATCGTCTTCACGGCAAGGATTCTGAAGATGTAGCGTTCAGTCTCGTTGCTCATGAGGAGGTCGTAGTAGTTATTAGCTTTTTGAGCCTTCATAAACCTTTCGATACCTTTCATTCCGGCGTTGAAGGAGGCCGCCACGAGTGTCCAGTTGTGGAATTTCTCATACGACTCCTTGAAGTATTTGCATGCCGCCTCCGTTTCGAGCTCTACGTTATAGCGCATATCGACCTCTTTGTTTATTGTGAGGCCGTAATGTTTTCCGGTCTTTTCCATAAACTGCCAGAAGCCTGTCGCGCCGGCGGGAGAGACGGCGTTTGTGAGGCTGCTTTCGATGACGCACAGATATTTAAAATCGTCGGGGATGCCGTTTTTCGCGAGTATCGGCTCGATGACGGGGAACCAGCGCGTCGCCCTTTTTATGAGAATCATTGTGCTACTGTGAAAGTAGGCGTTTGAGAGGAGTTCGCGCTCAAAGCGCTCGCGGATCTCAAACATATTCAAAGGAACGGTGTCGCCGGCGAAATCGATATATTCTCCTTCAAACTTCACGTCCTCGTTATGCGATAAGATTCTCCTTTCTACTGAATCTAAGCGCGTTTCGGAGACGACGAGTGCGCGGTAGCTGACGCCCAAACCGACTAAAGACACTAAGACTGCTAAAATCGCCAAATATAATATCGTCCGCGGCTTCTGCATTATTTAGATCTTTAAAACGGGGTGACAAAATCCTTCATGAAGGGCGATATTTTGTCTTTCTCGGAAAGAATGGGATTATCAATGTTCCAGTCAACGTTGATGTCGGGGTCGTCCCAACGGATGCTGCCTTCGGAAGCTTTGTTATAGACGTTTGTACACTTATAGTTGAAAACGGTATCGTCCTGAAGCGTCACAAAACCGTGTGCGAAGCCTTCCGGAATCCAAAACATCGTCTTATTTTCCTCTGTGAGAACGACGGAATGCCATTTCCCGTAAGTCGGCGAACCGCTGCGTAAGTCAACGGCGACATCCATCACGGCGCCTTTGACTACACGCACGAGTTTGCCTTGGGCGAACGGCGGTCTCTGAAAATGAAGACCGCGCAGCACGCCTTTGGCCGATTTCGACTCGTTATCCTGAACAAAACGCATCGTGAGGCCTTCCTTGCGGAATCTCTCCTCGTTATAACATTCGAAAAAATATCCGCGGTCGTCCTTGAAGACATCAGGTTGGATGACTAACAGATCCTTTATCGGAGTCTCTATTATCTGCATATTTTTTCTTTTACAGATTGATTTACTCACTAAAGATGAACGACTTCGCCGTATGCTGCTGCTGCGGCTTCCATAATGGCTTCCGACATTGTCGGGTGCGGGAAGATGTTTTCTATTATCTCGCGTCCGGTGGCGCCGAGTTCGCGGGCGAGGACTGCCGTGGCGACCATCTCCGTCACGTTGTCGCCAACGAGATGAGCTCCGAGCCATTTGCCGTCTGCCGCATTGAAAACGACCTTGATGAAGCCGTCTTTGTTGCCTGATGCCGTGGCCTTGCCCGATGCCGTGAACGGGAACTTGCCAACTTTTACCTCGTAGCCCGCAGCAACTGCCTTGGCCTCGCTTAGACCAACGGACGCCACTTCGGGAGTGATATATGTGCAACCGGGAATATTATTGTAATTTAATGGTTTTGGATTGCCTCCGCAGAACTTCTCGACACAAATAAGGGCTTCGTGCGATGCTTTGTGGGCAAGAGCTGGACCATGAACAATGTCACCGATAGCGTAAATGCCCGGAACATTGGTCTCATACCATTCGTTGACTTCGATTTTGCCTCTCTCGTTCTTGATACCCAACGTCTCAAGTCCGAGATTGTCGAGGTTGGTCTGAACGCCGACGGCGGAAAGGACGATGTCGGCCTCGATAGTCTTCTCGCCTTTCTTCGTGCTGACAGTGCAGATACATTTTTCACCCGTTGTATCGACATTCGTCACTGAAGCCTCCGTCATGACGGTCATCTTCAGTTTTCTGAAACAACGTTCAATCTGTTTCGATACATCTTCATCTTCAACAGGAAGAATATTGGGAAGGAACTCGATAAGAGTCACGTTGACACCCATCGAAGCAAAGAAGAAGGCAAATTCGGAACCTATCGCGCCAGAGCCGACAACGACCATGTTCTCCGGCAGTTTGTCGAGGACGAGTGCCTGACGATAACCTATGATTTTCTTGCCGTCGATAGGCAGACTCGGAAGCTGTCTCACGCGCGAACCCGTTGCAAGAACAATGCGTTCTGCTTCATATTCCGTCTCAACACCTTGAGCATCAACAACTTTAACTTTCTTATCAGCTGTAAGCGAACCGAATCCGGCTATCACATCGACTTTATATTTGTTGAGAAGATATTGAACGCCCTTGCTCATCGTCTCTGCCACGCCTCTGCTGCGTTTCACCACTGCCTCCATATCAGGTTTGACGGTTCCTTCGACCGTGATACCGTAGTTTTCGGCATGCTTCATATACGTATATACAGCCGCACTCTTCAGAAGGGCCTTAGTCGGGATACAGCCCCAGTTGAGGCATATTCCTCCGATCTCGGCTTTTTCAACAACTGCTACTTTCTTCCCTAATTGAGAAGCCCTGATGGCAGCTACGTATCCTCCGGGACCGCTGCCTATGACAATAACATCGTACTTCATTTGCTTGATTTTTGAATAAAGCGCAAAGATACGATTTTTAGCGATAGCCGCCGCAACGCTTTTGTATGACTTTCATAATTTTTACTACATGAAAAAAGGGAAAAAAGCGTTATTTTTGCGACGTTATTTTCAAATCATGATTATCATTGACGACGTTATTGTGACCGATGCCTTTTTGGAGGCGCGTTTCTGCTGCGACCTGCCGCGCTGTATGGGGGCCTGCTGCATCGAAGGAGATGCCGGCGCACCGCTTTCAGAGGAAGAGATAGGACTGATAGAAGAGAATATCGACGCCATAAAGCCGTATATGCGCGATGAAGGAATCCGCGAGATTGAGGAAAACGACATCTTCGACTACGACGACCATGGCGAACTCGTGACTTCCATCATCGACGGGCGCGAATGTGCCTTCGTGTATTTTCACGACAACGGGACGGCTCTGTGCGCCATTGAAAAGGCGTTTCTTTGCGGCAAAACAAACTTCAGAAAACCTCTGAGCTGTCATCTCTATCCGGTGAGGCTGAGGCGAGAAGGCGGTTTCACCTACGTCGATTATCACAAATGGAGTGTCTGCCGCGCCGCCGTGAAGAAAGGCGAAAAAGACGGCATCCCGTTATGGAAATACCTCAAAGAGCCGCTGACACGCTGCTTCGGTGCCGAATGGTACAAAAGGTTATGTAATCAGATGTCGATGTCAACAAAACCGTTCAACAAGGCGTAAACCGTCAGTCCTGATACCGATTTGATGTTCGTCTTCCGCGTGATGTTTTTGCGGTGCGTCATGACAGTATTCACAGAAAGATGAAGTTTCTCCGAAATCTCCTTGTTTGTCAAGCCTTTAGCAATCTCCACCAAGATATCTTTTTCACGCCGCGAAAGTTCGATGTCGTTTTCCTTCTTCTCAATTTCGCGGTTCATTATCCCGAAGAGTTTGCCAATAATCCTCTGCCTGTCGTCGCCGAGTTCTATCACTTCGGCGAAACTCCTGAGCATCTGCGGTTCGATGTACGAAGTCTGTATCGCCATAGTGAAGAATTTCGACGAGAAAACAATATTCTTCAAGTTTCCTTTTTCAGAAAATTTCACAAATAAAGGATTGATAATGACGATATTAGGTTTAAATGACAATATTTTCTCTTCAAGACGCGTCACGTCTCCGATACAGCATACGTCTTCAATGCGCGTGCTCCCTCCGATGATGCCCTTCAGACCTTCCGCTACAATTTCCGACGGTTCGACGATTAGTATTCTAAAGTTTTTCATAGTCGTTCAATTTATAGAACCATCCTCCATTAGTTCCACAAACGGAATGAGCAGCCTGTCTTCAACGAGCGAATGACTCGACAAGTCCTGCGAAAGCTGTATTATGTCGAAAGAAATCTCAATGCGTTCCATCTCGAAGCCGCCCGAAGGCAGATACTTAACGAGAATGTTCATCAGGTCGCCGAGTTTCTCATCGATATTGTTGTGCTTGCGTTTGAAGTCAGAAATGGAATAAGCGCCGGAGTTTTTCTTCTCACAAAGTGATTTGATGTATGGAAAGACAGTTTCTTCCTCATAATCAAAATGTTTGAGCATTTCAACCTTATATTCGCCGAAGAATCTGCCTATCAAATCGCCGTATTTTTTGTCGCACGACTTGATGATTATGTCGAGATGTCTTTCGATGTGCGGAATTTTTTCTTCGATATAATAAAGATGTGATTTCTTGAGGTATGAAAAAAGGTCGTTTATATTCACCGACTTCATATCCTCGTTACTCGGAACATATTCATTATCAGTATATATTTTGCAGATAAGCAGAAAGAAGAGCGGTGCGATTCCGTTTTGTCGGCACACTTCTCCGACGCTGCGTTCCCCGAAGCCGAGTCCCATGTTGAAATGCGAGAAGACAAGCAGCAACTTGGGATTAGCGAATATCAGTTCCGCCATCTTCATATTTTCAGTGAATATATTTTCCATGATAATCAGTTATTTGTTGTTATATTGCGACATTGTCATCTGCGCGCCCTGCGTCACGAACGACTTTATCATCTCGACCGCGATGTCGGTTTTTTGTTCAATCATATCAATCTCCGACGGTTTCCATTTGCCGAGAACGTAGTCAATCTGTCTTCCTTTCGGGAAGTCGTTTCCTATGCCGACGCGAATCCTCGAGAAGTCAACAGTACCAAGGCTTTCAATAATGTTCGCGAGTCCGTTGTGACCGCCGTCGCTGCCTTTAGTCTTCAGCCTTATCGTGCCGACCGGAATAGCAATGTCGTCGCAAACCACAATGATGTTCTCCGTCGGGACATCTTCCTGCGAAGCCCAGTATTTGACGGCTTTTCCGCTGAGATTCATAAACGTCGTAGGCTTTATCACGCGCAGAATCCGTCCTTTGAAACGCATCTCGGCAGTCATCGCGAGGCGGCCTAAAGTGAACGTCGCGTCAAGGTCTTTCGCAAGTTTGTCGGCGACTTTGAAACCAACGTTGTGACGCGTCTCATCATATTCGGCACCGATATTTCCCAAACAGGCAATCAGAAATTTCATGTAATTTTTTTTGCAAAGATAAGACTTATTTTCCAAGACGTATTAAGGTACTTTTGCCATTTTTCGTAACTTTGCGTGCGAAAAAGTAAAATAGTTTACTATATATCGTTTTACATTTTTATGGGAAAGTATTTTGACGAACTTGAGAAGGACTACCGCATAAAAGAAGGTCTGAAGGCCTGTATGAACTGCGGTGTCTGTACTGCCGTATGTCCGGCGGCCGAATTTTACAAATACAATCCAAAGAACATCGTCAACGTCGTTGCGCGAAAGGACGACGCCGAGATTGAGGAACTGCTGAAAAGCGATACGATATGGTATTGCGGCGAATGTATGTCGTGCGTCACGAGATGTCCGCGCGGCAATGCTCCCGGACTTGTCGTGATGGCTCTCCGCAAACTCTCGATGAAGACCGGTCTTTATCTCAATTCTGAAAAAGGACGACAACAATACGTCCTCGTTAAAGACTTGTGTACCAATATTCTTGAGCATGGTTACTGTATCTATCCGCGTAATTTCGACTATGCTCATCATCCCGAATTCGGCACCGTCGGCGAATGGACTAACAACAACTTAGACGAGATACACCGCCGTCTCGGTTCAAACCTCGACGGCGACGGCCCGGGCGGACTTAGAAAGATTCCGCAGGAAAGCCTCGACCAGCTGAAGAAGATTTTCGACGTGACTGGAGCAACCGAGTTGATGGACAAGATTTTTGCCGATGCAGCCGACGAAGCCGAGAAACGCGGTCTTAGTCAAGATGAGTATTTTGAGGAAGTGTATCACGCCGACAACGGCCATCATTTGAATCAGTAAGCTATGATTATTGAAGGAAAACAGAAGATATGGGCTGATTATCAGAAAGAAATCCCCGACGACCATTATTTCTACGTCAGAAGCTGCATCAGACAGTCGTTCTTTCCGGCTTCGGAAGTGGTTTTTTTAGACATAACGAGAAACAAACTCGGGAAAGACTTCTTCGAGAATCCGTATCACACCACGTGCGGCGGCATTGCCTATCACAGCGACGCCATTCCGCAGGAGACGGCGATGACGATAATAGCCCGACAGTTTGCGCTGATGCACGAGAGCGGCTACGAAAACTACGTCTGTTCCTGCATCACGTCGTTCGGATGCTACACCGAGACACTCGAAACGTGGCGCGAATTTCCCGAACTTGAGGCCAAGATACGCCAGTTCTTGTGGGATTCGTGCAGAAAAGAACTCGTCAAACCGAAATATCTTGCGCATGCGAGCGACATCATCTATAAATTCCGCAACGAGATAGCCGCAAAAGCCATGTTCCGACTTGTCGAGGCGAAGACGGGCCGACCTTTGAGGGTCGTTGAGCACATCGGATGCCATTATGCGAAGATGTTTCCGTCGAAAGGTGTAGGCGGAGCCGAATATCCTTACGTTTTGGCCGGAATGATTGAGGCCTGGGGCGGCGAAGTGATTGATTATCCCGAGAGACGACAGTGCTGCGGATTCGGATTTCGTCAATATTTTGTGCAGGCCAACAGAGGATATTCTCTTTCAAACACTTACAAAAAATTTGAGTCGATGGAGCCTTATAAACCCGACTTCATCATAACGAACTGCCCGGGTTGTCCGTATTTCCTCGACAGATGGCAGTACGTCGTGGCGGAACAGACCGGCAAGACGTACGGCGAAAACGGTTTCGGCATTCCCGTCCTGACTTACGAAGAAGTAGCCGGACTCGTGTTCGGATATAATCCGTGGGATCTCGGGCTGCAGCTGCATCAGGTCGCGGTGGAGCCTCTTCTCGACAAGATGGGGATACCATACGACCCCGCAATGAAATATAAAGGCGTGAACGGCAAGGAACTCGGAACGCCCGCCGCGCCGCAAAACATAAGGTTTAAATAAAAACGCAATCTCTTTGCTTGACGATATGAACAAAGTAGTGATAAAAGGTGGCGGCGCGGCGGGACTGCGTGCTGCATCAAGACTCAAAAGAAACGGCATCGACACCGTCGTCATAGAGCGCGAAAGCACCCTCGGCGGTCATCTCGCACAGTGGGACCGCCTCTTCCCCGACGGACAAAAAGCCAAAGACGTTCTCGACAGACTCCTTTCCGACATCAACGGCGTCGAAGTGATGACAAACCACACAATAACCGAAATACAACGCGAAAACGACATCTTCAAAATCAAACTCGACGACAACACCGTCATTCAGGCTGATGCCGTCCTCGACACAACAGGTTTCGACATCTTCAAAGCCGAAAAGAAACAGGAATACGGCTACGGCATCTACGACCGCGTCATCACAAACGCCGAACTTGAGAGTTTTTTCAAGACGGGCAGTGACAGACGAATTGATAATCCTAAGAAAATCGGTTTTGTGCATTGTGTAGGCTCGCGCGACATCAAAGTCGGAAACACATACTGCTCGAAAGTGTGCTGCGCGACAGCCCTCAAACAGGCCTGCGAGATGCGCGAAGCCTTCCCTGAATCTGAAGTCTATACCTTCTACATGGATTTGAGGATGTTCGGGAAAGGTTACGAAGACCTTTATCTGAAAGCCCAGCAGGATTACGGCGTGAAATGCGTCAGAGGACGTGTCAGCGAGGTAGCCGAAGCAAAAGACGGACGTCTCGTCATCAAAGCCGAAGACACTTTGTTGGGCAAACCGCTGAAGATGACTTTAGATTTGCTCGTCCTAATGTGCGGAATGGAACGCAAAGACGGATTCATCGCCACAAAAAACGGTTTCGTCGAGCAGAACATCACTGACGAAAAAGGAATTTTCGTCGCCGGAACAGCCATACAGCCGATGACACTTCCGGAGACGATAGCAAACGCCGATGCGGCAGTATTGGATATTGTAGAATTTTTGAAGAGGCGAAAATAGTATAAAATTATGAATTTTGGTTTCAGCATATCGCCGAGTTCTCATATCATGATGGACGATGTCAGTCGGAAAAGATTTGATGCCTTGAAGAAGACGGAGCCTGACATCGCCATCTGCATGTCGTGTGGCTCGTGTACGGCGACCTGCACTGCGGGGGCAAACGCCGAAGTATCTCTCAGAAGAATGATACTCATGTTACAGCGCGGAAAAGACGACGAGGCGTTGGCAATGGCTTCACGATGCCTCTTGTGCGGAAAATGCTATCTCGTTTGTCCGAGAGGCATCAACACAAGACATGTTTTGCTTTCAATATCAAAATGTTTAGGCCATGATGAAGACATTTGACATATTTGTTATCCCTTTCGTCGTCGGTATGGTGTTCGTTCTGATGTTCTGCCTCGCTGCGCTCGGCAGAGTCATCTTGCAGATGCCGCACTCCGACCGCCGCAGATTACTCGTCTCACTCGTCACACCACAAACATTTTTGCGCAATATCAGAGACATTTTCTGCGACTGCCTCCTCCACGTGAAAATCTGGAAACGCAATCCCGTCCTCGGCTTCATGCACTCGGCAATAGCCTTCGGCTGGTTCATGATAATCGTCATCGGACATATCGAAGTGTTTGTATTACAGCCGTTTAATGATTATAATCTTTCATTCGCACAAGATTTGGGCTCGAAATTGTATCTGCCGATATTCTTCCGTTTCTTCTCACCTGAGGCTGTTTCTCCCACGGCAAAAACACTCGCCTTCCTGATGGATTTCTTCCTCGCCCTCATCCTCTGCGGCATCTTGACAGCCTTTTTGAAAAAGATTAAATCGACCATCGTCGGAGTAAAGAGGATAACGAAATTTGGTTTTGCCGATTCCGTCATCCGCATCGCTCTTTGGACGATTTTCCCGTTCAGGCTTGCCGCCGAAACGACACAGTTGATGGTGTTCTGGTGGCTTTACAGCCTCGATTTGTGCCTTTTCATGTTCCTTCTTCCATTCACGCGCTATATGCACATTCCGTCGGAGATGCTCCTTATTCTGCTTCGCAACGCCGGCATCAAGTCTAAAAGTCCGCGCCAAGGATTCGCCCTCGCCGAGATGTATTCGTGTCCGGGCTGCGGGCTCTGCATTGATGCGTGCCCGATGAGCGTCGATGACGAGAAAAGCGGAATGACGTCGGTTTATTTCATCAGAAATCTGAGGAAAAACGACCCTGAAAAGATGCGCGAGATGGCGGAAGTCTGCCTGATGTGCGGAAAATGCGTGTCGGTGTGTCCCGTCGCGATACAGTCGTGCGACCTCAAAATGAATCTGAGAAAAAACGAGTCCGAAAACCTGATTTCCGACTTGTCGTATCTTAACAAGGTCGATATTTCGGAAAATATCTGTGAAAAAGGTGAGAAAGTCTTGTTTTTTGCCGGTTGCATGACGCATCTGACGCCGCGAATCATCAAGTCTATGAAAAAGATTTTCGAGAAAGCCGGCGAGAGATATGAGATAATGGATTCGGAAGGCGGCATCTGCTGCGGAAGGCCTATGCTTTTGGCTGGAAAAACGGATGCTGCTCAGGCCGTGATTGCCAAAAACACGGAGATGATAAGGAAAAGCGGAGCGAGAAAACTTGTCGTCTCGTGCCCGATCTGCTACCGAGTCTTTAAAGAAGAATATCAGCTTGAAGACATTGAAATTCAACATCATTCACAATATATTGATGAAATTATTTCCAAAGGAAAACTTAAACTTTCGAGAACAAAAAGCCGTATTGTCTATCACGACCCGTGCGAATTAGGAAGACCTTTCGGCATTTATGACGAGCCGCGGCACGTTGTTGAAAGTTGCGGCGTTTTAGTCGAGGCGGCGCAAAACAGAAATATGAGCGTCTGCTGCGGCGGAAGTCTCGGTTCCATAACGATGTCGAAAGACAAACGCGATGCCGTCACCGACTCGTCGCTCGCAAATCTTATGGCCAATCATCCAGACGAAATTGCGACAGCCTGTCCGCTGTGCCTCAAGACTTTCGCTAAAAAGACTGATATTCAGGTTAATGACATCGCAGAACTCGTAGCTGAAAACTGTTCATAACTTTTTGTTTTTCGAGTTTCATTAAGAGTTGCATACTTCTAACTTTGCAGAAGTAATTTTTAATGTTTAACCTAAAAACTTAAAATCATGAAAAAAGTAATTTTTACCATGTGCCTTTTGGCTGCTGCGGCATTCTGCCAAGCTCAATTCTCAATCGGAGGTTCTGTCGGTGTCGGTTATGACAAAACAAAACCGGATACAGGTAGCGACTTGAAAACCTTACAGTTAAATGTAAGTCCGAATGTCAACTACATGCTTGATGACAAAATGGGTGTCGGTCTTGAATTAGGCTTTAACTACAAGAAAAACGACGATGGTGGCGACGACAACCTCAAAACAACAGGTTGGTTAGTTGCTCCTCCTGACTTTGACAGCTTAAATTTAGATTCTCTGTAACTGATTCAAATTCAATTA
>JAKSNC010000001.1 GCA_024400195.1 Bacteroidales bacterium | reverse complement strand
CAAACATGCCACAAAGTTAAGCATTTTTCGACGTGAGGCACCCAAGGCACCGAGGCGTATTCTGTAAATAATTGAATTTAAATCAGTTACAGAGAATCTAAATTTAAGCTGTCAAAGTCAGGATTGGAGGTGTGATGCGTTTCGTAAAATATTTAGTATAAAAAAAAGGAATCTTTACGATTCCTTTTTTTTAGATTATAATGTTGTCTCCTTTTTTGTTTAGGAAGTTAAATTGCAGTATGTTGAAACTGTTGATTGCCTGTATCTTCACTTTTCCGTGGCAGTGCCGATTCCATCTCCGGATGATGGAGAAAAAGCCTTTTGTGAGATAAGCGGCAACAAAAGGATGCAATTGAAGCGTTATCTTTCCCTCGTTTTGGTCTTCAAGCAGATACTTTACATTGCTTTCCAATTCGTCGATAAAGACTGTCCATGGTCTCACGTTGCCTTTGCCGTCGCACGTCGGGCATTTTTCCATGACTATCACTTCTGTTTCCGGTCTGACTCTTTCCCTTGTAATCTGAATCAGTCCGAATTTCGTAGCAGGCAGGATTGTGTGTTTTGCTCGGTCGCGCGACATTTCCTCTTGCAGTTTGTCGAACAACGCTTTCCTGTTTTCCGCTTTGTGCAGGTCGATGAAATCGACGATGATGATGCCTCCCATATCGCGCAGACGGAGCTGTCGTGCTATCTCGGCGGCGGCTTCGAGGTTGACTTCCAAGGCGTTCTCTTCCTGAGTGTTGTCTTTGTTTACCCTGTGGCCGCTGTTAACGTCGATGACGTGCATGGCTTCCGTGTGCTCGATAATCAGATATACACCGTTGCGGATGGTGACGATGCGTCCAAAGAGTCCTTTTATCTGTTTCGTTATTCCGAAATAGTCGAATATAGGGGCTTCCTCTTTGTAATATTTTACAATACTCGACTGTTGTGGGTCGATTTTCTCGATGTAACGGCGGACGTCTTCGTAAAGGTCTCTCGTGTTGACGGTGATGCCGTTGAACGAATCGTTGAGCAGGTCTCGGAGAATTACCGATACGCGGCTCATTTCGCTGGCTACCTTAGCCGGAGCCTTTGTATTCTCGATGGCTGCTGCGATGCTGTTCCATTTCTCCACGAGCGACTTCATGTCGGCATCAAGTTCTTCCACGTTTTTGCCTTCGGCTACGGTGCGTATGATGATTCCGAAGTTTTGCGGTTTGATGCTTTGGATGAGTTTGCGCAGCCTGCTTCGTTCCTCCTTGCTCTTGATTTTGTTAGAAACAGAAATCTTGTTTGAGAAGGGAATGAGGACTATGAAGCGCCCCGGAAATGAAATGTCGGCTGAGATACGCGGCCCTTTGGTTGCGATGGGCTCTTTGACGATTTGTACCGGAATCAGGTCGCCCGACTGTATTATGTCTGATATTTTGCCGTTTTTCTCAATATCCGGCTCGAGTTCGAACGACTTGAGGTTGACTTGTGCTTTTTTCCCTTCTGAAGCAAGTTTCGTGAACTTTATCAGTGATTTGATCTGAGGCCCGAGGTCGAGATAGTGAATGAAGGCGTTTTTCTTGTCGCCGACATCAACGAAAGCGGCGTTAAGACCGGGCAGAACCTTTTTGACACGCCCGTAGAAAATGTCTCCAACGGCGAAATTGCTGTCCAATATCTCGCGGCGATATTCTGCAAGCTGTTTGTTTTCCAACAATGCAATATTAACCTCCGACTCGTTCTTGCAGATGACGAGCTCCCTGTTTGTAGTGTTAGATTCTTCCATATCTGGGATTTTACAAAGGTTAACTTAAAAACAATAACACAACACAAGTGAGTGCTGTGTTATTGTTGTTGTGTCATAAGCCGTCAGGCCTATTTCTTTTTATGTCTATCCTTTCTCAAACGTTTTTTACGTTTGTGGGTGGACATTTTATGTCTCTTGTGTTTCTTTCCGTTTGGCATATTTCTTTGATTTTTAGATTGTTATCTTACTTCGTTGGCGAAAGTCTTGGCAGCCTTGAATGCCGGAATGTTGTGCTGCGGTATAACGACTGACTTCTTGGCCTTGATGTTTCTGCCGATTTTCTGGGCTCTGGTCTTTCTGATGAAACTTCCAAAACCTCTAAGTGTGACTGAATCACCTTTCTTAACAACTTCCTTGATGGTGTCGGTGAAGGTTTCGATAACGCTCAACGTAGTTGCTCTGTCAATGCCTGTCTTGGCGGCGATTTCAGAAATGATTTCTGCTTTTGTCATTTTATTAAAATGTTAAATTGTTGATAATTGATTATTTCTGAGCGCAAATTTACGAAACATTTTGAAATGTACGTACGTTTTTACGTAAAAAAATAATTTTAATAATCAATGTGGTGCGCTTTGATAAAATAGTTATTTTTGAAGATTCAAAATAAAGCATCTTATAATAAGAAAAATTGACACATGGCAAGTTTGAATAAAGTTGTCCTTATTGGACGGTTGGGAAGAGATCCCGAAGTGATTACGATGGAAAACGGAAGTCAGAAAATGAATGTGACACTCGCTACATCAGAACGTTTTCACGATAGAAGCGGCAATTGGCAGGAACAGACGGAATGGCATACCGTTGTTGCGTGGAATAACATCGCCGCCGACATCGCGGAACATCGCCGCAACTATTGCAAAGGCGACCTTCTTTATGTTGAAGGAAGACTTCGTACACGTCAATATGTTGATAAACAGGGAATTACAAGGTATGTTACAGAAGTCGTCGCCGATAAGATGATGAGCTTGTCGAACCAACGCCAAGGACAGTCTCCGTCGGCGATGTACCAGCCGGCTTCATCGGAACTAACAGAGAACCAAGGACAAAATGAAGAATCCTCGCCGCTTCCGTTCTAAATAAGTGGTGGCATGTAATCTGAAATATCAGCCGATATGATGTCTGTTTGTTCCGTCAGACTTTTCCGAAAAATGATTTCCTTCGTGCTCGCGGTTTTCGCGTTGCTGTCGTGTTCCGATGTGCAGCAGCCTAAACCGAGAGGCTATTTCCGCATCGATTTTCCCGAAAAAGAATATGTTTCGCTCGACACGATGACGTATTTCTCTTTCGAGATACCGAATTATTCTGAAATTACCCCCGATTATTTCTCTCCGCAGGAAAAAAACTGGATAAACGTTGAGTTTAGGCCGTTTAAAAGCACTCTCCATCTGAGTTATAAGACCATCAACAATAACCTTGACACGCTTTTGAACGATGCCTATACTATGGTTACGAAGCACATCGCAAAGGCGTCAGGCATCCGCGACAGCGTGGTTATCCGCAGCAATGAAAATGTCTATGGGCTTGTTTATTTCCTTGACGGAGAGGGCGTTGCGTCGCCGTTGCAGTTTTACGTCACCGATAGTGTGAGCCATTTTTTGAGAGGCTCGCTTTATTATAACATTACGGCGAATTATGACTCTCTTCAGCCTGTGACCGACTTTATTATGACAGATGTGCGGCACCTGATTAACACCGTTGAGTGGAAATGAGAGTTAGTTGTGTTTGTCTCTTGAGATGAAGCCTTTATAGGAAAATATGTGGGTTATGAAAAACGATTTATCTTTGCGGCAATGAAACTGAAACATCTCATATTGTTTCTTGCCATGTTTCTTGCGGCTTGCTCTTCGCGGCACCCTGACCCCGTAGAGACGCGATTAATCGCGTCTCTACAGGCCATTGACAGCCTGATGTGGCGGCAGCCCGATAGCGCGTTGATGGTGCTGATAGATTTTGCGGGCGGCCCGCAGGCGGATAGCCTTAGTGCCTTCGACGGGCATTATTGCCAGCTGCTGCTTTCCGAATTGCTTTTTAAGAACGACTACGCACAGACCAACCGAGAAGAATTGCTGAAGGCGGTGGATTATTTCGATTCGATTGTGATGTCTGATGGTAGAGACGCGGATGGTAGAGACGCGGTTAATCGCGTCTCTACAGACATCGTCTTCCTTGATGCGCGGGCGCATTATATAAAAGGTGTTGGTTTTTATGAGAACGACAGCGTGGTTGAGGCGTGTGCGGAATATCTGAAGGCCTTGGAGGTGATGGAAGAACAATTTGAGGAGAAAGACCTGACAGGACACTGTGCCAAGTTCATGTCGTTGACATACAACCGTCTCGCCGACTTGTTTTCAGGACAATTCATGACGGAGCCGGCAATTGACTGTTTTAAAAAATCCATACATTTCTGCAAAATAGAGCCGACTTCAAAATACGGAATCTCAAAATCGTATTCATTCATAGGCAAGCAATATGACATGATGGAGAAATATGACAGTGCATCCATCTATTACAGATTGGCATTGGAGGAGCTTCCCGACAGAGACAACATTGCTTACAGGGATTTGTTTTCAATTATTGTTATACATAATCATTATTCAAAAAAAAGTAATGTGGAGTCTTCCATTGACAGCATGAGGATGATAGCTGCCCAAGCCGCCACCGAAGCGGAACGGATGACACGTCTCCTGACACTTGGCGCATTGTTCAATGAAGCAGGGCAATATGATTCAGCCGCATTTTATCTTGAAAATGTTTACAAAAACGAAGAAGATATTGAATCAAAGATTCAGGCTGCGGAACTTCTGAAAAAACAAAACGCAACATTGGGGAAAAAGGCGGACGAATATGACGCATTTCTCTCTAAACATACGATGAAGGAATACGGCAGCAAAGCGAAAGTCTCAAGACTCGATAATATGTACCAAAGCCACCTGCAAAAGGGAAAAGACAGAATGTTTACGAAAGAAAAGCATTCGGCAAGGAAAAGAGTGGCATATATGATAATACCTATTGTTCTTCTGACAGTTTTTGCGGTTTTCGCAATCACACGCAAATTGGGAAGGAAACGAATCTCAGAGCATAAATTGGCTTTAGAGAGAACTGAAGCCACGCTTTCGGAGATTAAGATGAAATTGGATATGACGCGATTCGCCGACGAACCTATCTGCAAAAATATTCTGGAGGTCGCAAACAAGCAGCAGTTCAAATCGAAGATTGATTACCTTTGCTACAAGGACTATGCGCTCAGGAGGGAACAGCTTATTGAGTTGCGCGAGGCCGCCAACCTGCATTACGACAATTTTACGACAAGGCTGAAGAATCGATTCCCGAAAATGACCAACGACGACATCGACTATTGCTGTCTGTATCTGCTCGGTCTGAAAGATTCCGATGTCTCCGCCTTCATGCAGAAGGATTATTCTACCGTCCGTTACCGCAGCAACAAGATAAAATCCATAATGAATACGGAAAAAAACCTTACAGAAGCCCTTTATAACATGGCAGGCTTATAAATATAATATATTGTATTACAGTAGTTTAAATCATTTTCCCTCCATTTTCCACCATCATTTTCTTGCTCACTTTGTTTTTGGACTGTAATTTTGCATTATAAAAATGAAAAAATATGGTGAACAAAATTAAAGTTATCATGCTGCTGCTCGGTGTTATTGTTCCGACAGCTTTCAGTATAGCCAAAAAAGACCATGTCGCAAAAAACGGGAAAGACCCTATTGTTATATTTAACAAGGCCACACATGGTCAATCTGACAAATCCGACATCCCCATCTCCGCCTCCATCGACGGCCATGCGCTAACCATTTACATCAACGAGAATGTGGGCATAGCGCACATCGTCGTCACCAACAGAAACGGTGTCTATATCGACCGCGACAATCTCTTCCACACACCCGACGTGGCGATGCTGCTAATCGATGACGCAGGCTTCTACACGGTGACGATAACACTGCACAACGGTGATGTTTACTCCGGTGATTTCACGGTAACAGAGTAAAGAAGCGTCTATGCATTCACAACTGAAATTCATCACACTAAGCCTTCCGCATGGCATTGTCCATCGTCGGTACGGAAGGCAGTGAAAAGAAAAGACGGCGGCGGAAGACCTACAACGCACGGTGGGACGGATGACGGGACAACGAAAAATAAAAATAAAAATGAAATGTATTATGTCAAATATGTATAACTTTTTATATTTTTGTAAAATTCAATTTAAAATGAAAACCAACATTAAAACAAAAGTCCTTCTGCTCGTACTGCTGATGGCGGGAGGCGCAGCGAAGGCACAAAATGCAAATCTCCCTTTAGAAAATACGGCTTGGGTACATGCATTCAAATCTTCTTATGATCCCACCACCTATTGTCAAGTTGGAATTAAGGGCGATACAACGGTTAATGGCGTTGTTTATCACAAGGTTATAGACTGTCCGAATTTGGGCTTCCCAATCGAAGGACGTTGTTTTGGCGGCATCCGTCAGGACGGAAACGGCAAATGCTATTTTATGTGTTTTGAAAACCAAGATCCATACTTTGGCCATATATCTCTGGGTGTTGAAGACGGCGTGGAATATCTTATCTATGACTTCACTCTTTCCGAATGCGATACTATTCCAGATCTCTTTTATTCCAAAGTCGTATTTCAGCTTGACAAAACTGAAATCAACGGCCGCGAGAGAACGGTTTTTTGGTTAGGTGATGACTGTGAAGGCCACCATCATTATTATGACGAGCGTGTGATTGAAGGCATTGGAAATAACTATGGGCTGTTTTATCCTATTCAGTTACTGCCCACTCTTTGTGGCGCAAAATATACGTTGGTTGAAGTTCTGCAACATGGGGAAAGACTGTATATTGATCCTGAGTTTGAAAACACTGATTACACAGCGATTCCTGAGTCTGATTCTTTTGAAGATAAGGTAAGTCTTTATCCGAATCCTATTGTTAATTATGGCATTTTGGATTTCAGCCAAATGAGCAGCGTGGAAAGATTAGACATAATCTCTGTAGATGGACGAATCATTAAAAGCGTGAATGTTAAAGGACTTTCATCTTATGAGATTAACAAAAAGGATTTCGGTTCCGGTATGTTTATCTTCGTGCTTTCCGACAAAAACAGCAATATCGTTAAAGGGAAAATATTCATCCAATAAAGACATCGTAATGGCTGTTGTCCCATGTTGGCAACAGCCATTACGTCAATCAGACAGTTCTGCATTCATTGTCACCGCAAACACCATCATCAAAAGGTTTTATGAAGAAAATTATATATCTGTTGTTAGCTTTAATTATGCTAATATCAAATCGATTAATTTCGCAAACACAAATACATCACACATTACGTTTTGATACAAAAAGTTTGTCATTTGAAACTGTTTCTGTGGATTCTTTGACTTTTACCAAGGTAAATTATACCAACGGATGCGAGAAGATTTGTGATAAAGGGAATCCCGAACTTCCTGTTATGTACTATACTTTTATCATTCCTCATGATAAAATTGTGAATCGAGTGACATTAAACAATAGGGAGTCTGTCAATTATACTTTAAGCAATCCTATTTATCCTGTGCAAGAACCGCAAGCTACTTGTATTGATTGTGAAGAACCTGATTTTTGTTTACCAAACCGTCAAGTGTACTCGTCATTGAATATATTCCCTTCTGACAAAACTGTTTCAACAAATTATGGTTATTTTGATGGTAATTGTCATATCCTAACTTTGGGAATATGTCCATTTGAATATCTCCCCACTTTAGGCCAACTTAATTTTTTAACATCTTTTGATTTGATCATTGATTTGGAGTCAGATAATGATCCTCAAAGCGTTATCCCAATTAAACGCTTACGTCATTCTCAAGATTTGTATAACCAAATATTGTCTTCTCTTGTTGAAAATAAAGAACAAATAAACATCTGTTATACTACAGCTCCCACTATTGTTGATGAAATAGGGCCAACGACAACAGGATTACCAGCATACGAATATGTAATAGTAACATCACAGGACTATGCGTCAGCTTTTGATGATTTTGTTGCGTGGAAAAAGCAAAAAGGGATCGACATCGGAATAGTTACCATAGAAGATATTTTTAACGATTATGATGGCGACCAGCTTTTCGATGGGGATGATATCTTTGATAATGCTGGAAAGTTGAGACAATATCTGTATGAGGCATACACACAAGGTACGGTATATGCTTTGTTAGCTGGCGATTTTCCACTTATGCCGATAAGATATGGTTGCTCAGCTAATAATACAAACAATGAGAATTATGTCATACCAACAGATTTGTATTTTGCGGATTTTAATGGGAATTGGAATGCTGATCATGATGATTGTTATGGAGAACCAACCGAAGATAACCCTGATTATGTTCCTGAAATTTTTATCGGTAGATTAATTTGCTCTTCGGTACAGGATATAGACAATTGGGTGAATAAATTGTTATTATACGAGAAAAATCCAGGAAATGGTAATACTTCTTATTTGATTAATTCTTTTATGATAGAAGCCGATGATGGACAGCATGGGAATCAGGCAGAAAATCTTTCTTCCTACTTGAATATGTTCAATCACACAATTTGGAGGGAATTACCTGAATACAATAGCAGACCACCATTTTTCCCAAAAGGATCTGATGTTGTAAATGAGCTTAACACACACCATTACGGATTGATGACTTGGTTGGTTCATGGTGGAACAGGAGCTGGAGAAAGTGGAATAGCTACAATGACATATGGCAACCATGAAGGGCAACATTGGAAACTCCAAGCCCAAGAAAGATTCCCTTACTATGGAGCGGAATATGATAGTTTAAATGGATTAGACAATTTGTATAACTATGATAATCCTTTTGTTATATATGCCAATAGTTGCTATGTTGTTCCTTTTGATAAAACAAGTATCAGTAATAATGGTGCAAGAAATTGTGGAGAAGCATTTACAGTTGACAATCTTGCAGGAGGAGTAGCATTTTTAGGCAATTGTCGTGAAGGCTATTGGAGTCTATCGTACAATTTGTATGTAAGTTTTATAAACATCATGGACGATTTGATTAATAATCATAGTTATGCTAATTTAGGAGTATTAGAATCACTGTCTAAGGCAAATCATCCCACGTCTGTTTTGGGGAGAACAATTAGCTATGGACACAATTTAATAGGAGACCCAGAATGTAGTTTATGGACTTGTATCCCAGAAAATCTGTCAGTATCCATACAACCACAATCTGCAATATTGAATAGAGATAATTATTTCCAAATAACGATTGATAATCTTGATTATGACAAGAAGGCCGTTGTGACCCTGTATAAGTCAGGAGATTTGTACGATGTGATTGAAGTGACTGGCAATCAGCAAAACTATGCCATTGTTAATTTTGACCATATAAATCCTTCAACTCTTGGAGAAATAACTTTTACGGTAACTTCTTTTGGATGTCTTCCTTATCAAGAAAATATTGATGTTTATGAAAATTGTGAAGTCACAATCAGTGGTACAGAAATATGGCAAGATGACGACATCGTTAATTGTGATGTCGTTATTGATAGTGGAGCTATTCTCACCATAACGTCAGAGATACATTTCATAACAGGTTCAAAAATCATAGTCAAACCAGGAGGACGGTTGATTTTGGACGGTTGCAGGCTAACAAATGCGTGTTCTGATGAATTGTGGCAGGGCATCGAAGTCTGGGGCGATAGTTATGCTCACCAATATTTGATAAATGGTGAGTATCAACAGGGATACGTTGAACTGAAGAACGGAGCCACCATTGAGAATGCCGTTTGCGCCTTGGAATTGTGGCATCCTGGTTACATGACCAGCACCGGTGGTATAGTCTCCGCTACCAATGCCGTGTTCCGCAACAATGCTAAAGCCGTCCACGCTTTACACTATAGTAACCATAACCCTATAAGCGGTAGGGAAACGGACTATAACGCCGTCTTTACGAGATGTGAATTTGTTGTGGACGATGATTATCTTGGCGGCGAAGACAATGTCTTTTACACGCATATCGACCTCGACCATGTGCGTGGCTTTAAATTCCGCGCCTGCGATTTCTCGTTGGAAACATCTTCCGACAACATTTCCCATCGGGCTAACGGCATCGCCGGTAAGGAGGCCGGATTTTCCGTTATCGGTATATGCAACAACAGCACTGAATATCCGTGCACTTTATTCAAACCATCCACTTTCTCGGGCTTCTTTGCCGCAATCAATGCCGTTAGTAACGGCTCTAAGAGCGCGCCCGCCATCACCGTGAACCATTCCGACTTCTCTAATAACGACTTCGGCGTTTATATGCGGAAGTTAAGCAACAGCACCATCGTGTTCTGTAATTTTGACGTTAAGCGTCAGGACGACTGGTCTTGTGGTGCCGGAATTTTCTCAGATGATGTGTTCAACTTTATTATCGAAGAAAACACACTGAAAAAAGAGAACGATTTCAACGGCGATGCCTACGGTATTATTATAAAGAACTCAAGAGGTCAGAACCAAATATACCGCAACACTTTAAACAATCTGTATTGCGGCAACCTTGCGCAAGGCATAAATACGGTACAGGGTAATTCTTTGAACTATTTGGGTCTTGAATACAGGTGCAACACGAACAGAGGGAACGACATCGACTTTTATGTGCTAAAGGAGAATGGAGTTGTTTCAGGCATACAGTCTTTACAGGGAAGCAGCACTGCCGCCGCCGGAAACACCTTCAGCCGAAACGGCTATCATTTCTATAACGGCGGCGACCATACAGTTAGTTATTATTACGACTGCACACACGCATTCAATAATGAAACGCCCTTAATCTATAATGACAACAAATTTGTGCCGATACCTACAAAACAGTCTGATGGCTGTCCGTCGAATTATCTCGGTGAAGACGAACCTGTGTCTTTTGTTCTTCCGCCAATCGAGAGACAACAGCGCGAGCGTGACTACCGTGAAGCCTATACAGCCTATAACAGCCTGAAGGCGGTTTATGACAGCCGCGTGGATGGAGGCAATACAAGTCGTATGTTGAGCGACATCGCGTCGGCATCATCATCTGACATGTGGACGCTCAGGTCTCGATTGTTGGGGGCTTCACCATACCTGTCGGGCGACGTGTTGTTGGCGACATCCGACCGTGACGATGTGTTTAACGAATCCGTCTTGTTCGAAATCCTGATGTCTAATCCCGATGAACTTAAAAACGACACGTTGATGAACCATCTGCGGTTAAAGGACAATCCTTTGCCGCAATATATGACTGATATTCTCAGTCGATTGGCAGTTGATACGACCGCTACACTCAAGACACTGATGCAGAATACAATGTCGGAACTTAGAAGTAAATACAGTCGTGCCGCCGGCGACATAGTGCGCAGCCTTGTCAACGATACCGTTTTGAATATAGGGGAACTTCGTGGCTGGTTGAGCAATATGGAAGACATACATGCAGACCGCGATATTATTGCGACCTACATCGACGAGGGCAATTTTACTGATGCTTTGGCCTTGGCCAATATGCTTCCGACTTTGTACGGCCTGACAGGAGCCGATCTTGCCGAACATAATGATTATGTTGACCTGCTTGAACTCTACCGCGATATTTATAGTGACGGACGCAACACGATGCAGCTGAACGAGTCGGAAACGGCCATGGTGGAACATATAGCCGATTACGGTTCCGGTTATTCACAAATTATGGCACAGGCTGTGTTGGGTGAAACGGATTGGGAAGACTATTTGGACAATGTCTTTGAATGTCCTACCGTTACCTTGCCGAGAAACAGCGGAAGCCAGACATACGGTTCGTATTTTGATGATGGAGACATCAGTCTTGCTGTCGGCATGAATTTCACAGTCAGTCCCAATCCTGCAACAACGTGGGTGTCTGTTGACTATATTTTACCTAATGATGCAACTAAAGCTTCTTTAGATGTCGTCAATTCTTTTTCAGAAAAGGTGATGTCTGTTGAAGTGTCAAACAACAGTGGACAGGAAGTGCTTGATTTGCGCAATCTTGCCACCGGCGTCTATATCCTTATACTTCGTTGTGGCGAATATGTTCAGATGAATAAGTTGATCGTCACACAATGATTTTAAGGAGTATATTGTCGTTTTGCTGTCACTTTTTGTGTTGAACCTATAGTTTGAAACTCGTTTTTGCCTACTGTTGAACATTTTTACCCCGACAATGAAAATCAAGGAGCCTTAAAACGGCTCCTTTTTTTTAGAACTTTGCTTGCTGAACCTATCAATCTTTTCGATTTTTTTCCTATCTTTGCCGCGAATCATAATTTTGATCCGAATGTAGTAGTTTATTTGTTTTTTATTCCAAAGAAAGGGGGCGCCAATGATAGAGACATTGACAATGGGCAAACTGAAGTGGCATCACATCACAAATCCGACAGAAGACGACTTCGACAAACTCCGAAAAAACTTTCATTTTCACCCTTTGGATATAGAAGACTGTAAATCAATCAATCAGCGTCCGAAAATAGATATTTACGACGACTACTATTTCATTATTCTACAATATCCCAACTTCGACAGACAGAATAAGTTTATCAAGACGAAGGAAGTGAAGTTCTTTTGGGGAAGCGATTACATTATCACCATCGAGAAGTCGCCGTGGTATGTGAATCAGCTTTTTAACGAGTTTCGCGAACATGATGAGGACGTACTGACCAACAAACTCAAAACGACGGATATTCTCCTTTACCGCATCTTCGAAAAACTGATGATGGAGTCGCTTTATCTTCTGAAGAAAGTCGGCCTCGACCTTGAGATGATAAACCGCGAACTTTTTGGCGACAAACAGGTCTCGATTATCGAGCGTATCAGCGTCACGCGGAAAAACATCATAACGGTTAACACAATCTTCAAACCTCAGCTGCGAATGTTCCACGCCTTCGAAAGCGGCCAGATTAAGGGCTTCGGCGATACCGACTTCATGGAGGACTATTGGGGCGATATTCTCGACTACTACCAGAAAGTGTGGGATATGACCGAAGACCACGAGGATTTGATTGAAGGCCTGTCGAAGACTTTCGACTCGATGCAGACGAACAAGACCAACGAGATAATGAAAATCCTCACTATCATTTCGTCGATAATACTCCCGTTGACTTTCGTTACCGGCTTCTTCGGAATGAACGTGGCGTTTTCCTTCATTCCAGATGGCTCCACCGTGGCGGTCTGGGTCATCTTTGCGGCTATGGTGCTTCTTGGAGTTGGCTTGGGCGTGACCTTTAAGCGGAGACGCTGGTGGTTCTAAGGATCAACATCAATCTGTAACTGCACGCTTCTGTATTCGCTCAGATGTCTGAAGGCTTCAATTCTTTCAGACAAGGCTTGTTTTATTGTGGCGGCGTTAAGTTCCCGTTTGAACTTTATGATGATGTTTTTGATGTAGAGGTTTTGTATCCTCGGTATTGATGGTGCTTCCGGTCCTAATAAATCGAGGGTGTCGCCGCCGCCGAAGATAGGGCGGAGGAGACTTGCGAGGGCTTCGGCGGCGGCATTGAGCGTGTTTTCGTTCTGATGCTTAAGTTTCAATACGATGAGCCTGTAAAACGGCGGATATTTGTATTGCTTGCGAACTGTCATCTGCTCCGCATAGAGCTTCTCGTAGTCGTTGCTAATCACATTTAAGATGACGGGATGCGTCGGCTGGTATGTCTGTATGATGACTTTTCCCCTTTCGCCTTTCCTGCCGGCACGCCCGCTGACCTGCGCCATGAGCTGGAAACCGCGCTCGTAAGCCCTGAAGTCGGGATACGACAGCATGTTGTCGGCGTTGAGTATCCCCACGACTTTGACGTCGTCGAAGTTGAGGCCTTTGGTAATCATCTGTGTACCAACGAGAATATCCGTCTCTTTATTCTGAAACTTGTCGAAGATGAGCTGATAGGCGTTTTTGGAACGCGTCGCGTCAAGGTCGAGACGGTCGATACGCGCTTCAGGAATCACCGTCTGCAAATCTTCTTCCACGCGTTCCGTTCCAAAGCCGACGAACTTCAGGTCTGTGCTGTGGCAATGCGGACATTCGGCCGGCACTTCCATCGTGTAACCGCAGTAATGGCATCTCAGAATGTTTTCTTTCTTGTGATAAGTCATTGATACATCGCAGTTTACGCATTGCGGAGTCTGCTTGCACGCCATGCATTCTATGCGGACGGAAAAACCGCGCCTGTTTTGAAAGATGATGGCCTGTTTCTTGTTTTTCAAGGCCTCTTTGACGGAATCAATTAAAGTACTTCCGAAGAAGTTACTCATCGTCTTGCGTCTCGTCTCAATGCGGAGGTCGTCGATGATGACTTCGGGAAGTCCGATGCCGCCGTATCTTTCGGTGAGTCTCACTATCGCGAAACGTCCCGTCATAGCGTTGAAATAAGTCTCGAAAGATGGCGTTGCCGAGCCCAAAAGGACGTTTGCGTCGTGCATTTTCGCGAGGACTATGGCTGTGTCGCGGCCGTTATAATGCGGAGACGGATCGCTTTGTTTGAAAGAACCATCGTGCTCCTCGTCGATGATTACGAGGCCGAGGTTGGAGTAGGGGAGGAAAAGCGCGGAACGTGAGCCGAGTACAATCTGATATTTCGGATTTTTTGTCGTCTCAAACTCCATGACCTGATTCCAGACTTCGACGCGCTCGTTGTCGCCGTAACGCGAATGATATACACCCACTTTGTCGCCGAAATATCTTCTCAACCTATTGATTAACTGTTCTGTCAGTGCAATTTCCGGCAGTAAGTATAAAACCTGTCTGCCTTTGTCGATCGCCTCCTGAATGAGTTTGACGTAAATCTCCGTCTTTCCGGAAGAGGTGACTCCGTGAAGGAGGACGTTTTTCTTCTCACCAAAATATTCGCGAATGCTGTTGAAGGCCTTTTCTTGTGCCGGCGTGAGGGTTATACTGTCTGCTCCTGTTGTCGCCTCGAATTTTTTCAGTCTGCTCACGCGTCGCTCGCATATCGTCAAAATGCCTTTGTTTACAAGAGTTTGGGCTGTCGCTGATGTTGCGTCGGCTTTTTTTAAAACGTCGGATAAAAGGACTTCTTTGTCGAAATCTCCTCCGATGGCGAAAAACGACATGAGTATCTCAAGCTGTTTGTATGCGCGTTTCGACAGCTCGTCCATCATTTCACGCATCTTGTCTTCTTCCATGAATGTGGGCGCGATACCGATAAAGCGTTCATAACGAGCCTTGTATCTGCCTTTCAACTCTTCTTCCATCACGATGATGCCCTTGTCTATCATTTTTTTGATGAACGGCATGATTTTTTTGAATCCGATGATTTTGCTGGCCTCGCTGATTGTTATCTTTGACTTGATCTGCAGTGCTTCGGCAATTAGAAATTCATTGTCGTCAAGCACTTGATTGTCAATATCGTAGTCGGGAGTTAACGATATTTTCGTTTCGCTCGACAGACGCATCGCCGACGGCATCGCGCTCTGCATCACGTCTCCGATTCCGCATAGGTAATATGATGCCATCCAGTTCCAAAGCCTGAGTTGTATCGCGTTGACTATCGGCAACGGAGTTAAAATGCTCTCAATATATTTGATTGTCTTGACGTTAGGAACTTTTTCCGTGATGTCGGCGACTATTCCGGAAAGCATCTTCACGGCTCCGAACTGAACCACGACGAGTTGTCCGACCCTGATGTCGCCGTTCATCTCGAAAGGTACGCGGTACGTGAACTTTCCCGCCACAGGCACGGGCAGAATCACATCGGCAAAATATGTCTTCCGCTCGTCCATTTAGTGTGAAGATGTGGTGGCGACTCCGATGAGCATGTCGTAGCCCATATTGACGTTGTAGAAATAGAGCATCGCAGTGTATTGGCAAACCGTCTCCCAATAGTCTCCGTTGACGGTTCCGAGTTCGCCTTTATGCCCGTCCTTATCGGTCACGGCGAAGGTATAGTCGTAAACGCCCTGTTTCAGAAGCATCTCGCATTCGTAGCCTTTGCGTTGCGGGTCGTATGTCATCAGGGAATAATCATCGAGACGCCAGTCGTTGATGGCACCGAGGATATAGACATCCTTGTCGGCCATCTCAGGAGCCCATTTGAGGAAAAACCTGACTGTTACATAATCGCCTTCAAAACGTATGTCGTATTCTTTTCTCTCGAGGAAGATATACTTTTCCCCAAGAAGGTCTTCTTCGTCAACGTAGGCGTGAAGGTTGAGCTTGTAGTCGTCTTCGAGTGTTACGATGATGCTTTCGTCGCCACGGATGACGGTTTTTGTCTTTTCCGGACGATTGCGCAGATTGCTCGTATTGAAATGACGATATTGATTTCCGGGCATGAAGACTGTCGCAGGACTGTTTTCGTAAGTCATCTTGTCGGGATAGACGAATGTCGGCTTCAATCCTTCAATGATATTGTCGATGCGTCCGTTTTGCTGTATCGTCAGGTTGGAATATTCGGAGGCGCGGCTGTTGAACATCTCCGGATATGTGGCTTCAATCTTAACCTGATGGACGTTGGTGCCGAAGTTGAGGTCGTAGGGATAACGCGGAATCTCCATGCTTATCGACGACATGTTTTCTAACACCATGAAGCGTTTTGTGAAGTAGATGTTTTCCGGTGAAGGATCGTTGTCGGCATAAACGACGAGCAGATAGTTGCCGGAGAGCTTTGGAACCATATCTTCTGTCGGAAAGATGAAGTCGTAATGCACATAATCAATGAGAGTGTTGCGGGAGAATGTGTATTCCGGTATCTCGCTCGATGTGAATCCGTCGATGTATTCGATTTCGCGGAGTTCGGACGGTTTCCAGTCGTGTGTGCAGTGAATGAAAGTGAAATAAAGATAAGGGGCTTCAGTTCCGATGATGTCGAATTGGAGGTAGAGGCTGCTGATTATCTCATCGATTTTGACGATGGGTTTTGCTATGTCGGAGGCCGTCGGATGGAGCAGCACCGTCTTTACTTCGTCGCGGTAGCTTTTTTCTTCGTATGAGTCCAACTGTAGTGCCGAAACAGTGTTAAAAGCAATGATTATAAGTGAGATAAATGTAAAGAAACGTTTCATTTTCTATTTATTGATATGTTTTCTGACGTCTTCTGAGGTTATCGTCTGTCCGCATATAATGACGAGCCTTTCGACAATGTTTTGAAGTTCCCTGACGTTTCCCGTCCAAGGCTGAATCTTCAGTTCGTTGACGGCGTCTTCGGTGAATACGGGGATGGGTTTGCCCATGTCGTTTGCTGCATTGACGACGAATATTTTTATCAGTTCCGGAATGTCGTCGGCTCTTTCACGCAGCGGCGGTATATGCATTGGGAAAGTGCTTATCCTGTGGAAGAGGTCTTCGCGGAAAAAACCTTTGCTTATCTCGTCTTTGAGGTTTTTGTTCGTTGCCGCGATTACTCTCACGTCGATGCTTGTCTCTTTGGCTTCGCCGACGCGCATTATCTTGCTTTCCTGAAGGACGCGAAGGACTTTTGCTTGTGCGGCTGGGCTCATATCGCCGATTTCGTCGAGGAATATTGTTCCTCCGTCGGCGGCTTCGAAAGCTCCTATCTGGTCGTTTACGGCTCCGGTGAAAGCTCCTTTCTTATGTCCGAATAATTGACTTTCAATAAGTTCTGATGGGATGGCTGCGCAGTTGACTTCGATGAACGGGCCGTCGGCACGGTTGCTGAGTTCGTGAATGCGTCTCGCGACGAGTTCCTTGCCGGTGCCGTTTTCGCCCAAGATGAGTACTCTGGATTTCGTTTTCGCAACCTTGTCGATCATATCCAAAATTTCCTTGATTTTCGGCGAACTGCCCGTTATCTCGTATTTTTTGCTGATTTTCTTTCTGAGAATCTTCGTCTCTGAAACGAGTTTGGAACGTTCTGCGGCGTTACGTATCGTTATGAGGATTCTGCTGAGGTCGAGAGGCTTCACGAAAAAGTCGAACGCTCCTTTTTTCATCGCATCGACAGCGGTCTCGACGTCGCCGTGTCCCGTTATCAGTATGATAGGTGCATCGGTCATCGTCTTGGCTTTCTCGAGAAACTCGATGCCGTCCATCTTCTTCATTTTTATATCGCTGAAGATGATGTCGAAAGTATCGTTTTTAAGAAGCTGCAAGGCCTCAAATGCCGATTCGACAGCGGTGGGCTCGTGTCCTCCTACCGCTACCGATTCGCACAATACGTCGCGAATGTCCTTCTCGTCGTCAATAATCAGAACCTTGCTCATGGGGAATTATTTAGAAGTTGGGCTTTAGTACAAATTGTTTGTAGAAGTCGCAGATGATTTTCGCGGCATCCTCGGCTGTGTCAACGATGTGGAAAATGTTGAGGTCTTCTTCAGCGATGAGTCCGTTTGCGAGAAGTGTTTCCTTGAACCAGTCAACAAGTTTATCCCAGAACTCGTGACCCACAAGGACGATTGGGAATCTGACGAGTTTGTTGGTCTGAATAAGTGTTAGGGCTTCCGACATCTCGTCTAAGGTTCCGAACCCGCCTGGAAAAACGACGAACCCTTGTGAATAACGCAGGAACATCGTCTTACGGATGTAGAAATAGTCGAAGTTTATTGCTTTGTCGGCATCGATGAATGGGTTCGCGTGTTGCTCGTGCGGCAGTTTGATGTTGAGTCCTACGCTTTTGCCGTTGCCGTAATGCGCACCTTTGTTGCCGGCCTCCATTATGCCCGGACCACCGCCGGTTATTATTCCAAAACCTTCTTTTACAAGCATATACGCGAGGTGCTCGGCCTCTTTGTAGTATTTGTTCTCAGGTTTGAGACGCGCCGAGCCGAAAATCGACACGCACGGCCCGATGTTCGACAAAGTCTCGTAACCGTGTACAAATTCCGACATTATTTTGAAGACCGACCACGAATCGTGCGTCATTACTTCGTTCCACGTCTTTTCTTCAAAAGCTTCCCTGATTTTTTCTTCGTCCTTTATTTCCATAGAAAACTGATTTTTTTGAAAAATGAAAAGACAAAGATAATTTAAAAAATCCAATCTTTATTATATTTTTCTCACAAAAATAACGTATCTTTGCACCGTATGCGGATGTAGCTCAGTTGGCAGAGCGAAAGCTTCCCAAGCTTTAGGTCGCGGGTTCGAGCCCCGTTATCCGCTCTTCCCTCCCAAAAGTCTGAATTTAGGTGAATTTTATAAATCGCTTTGCAGTGATTTTTAAGACTTTTACAAATCACGGAATTTATAAAACCTGCATTTACCGTGCTTCAGTATTGTTTTCGGTTTTTAGGTTGAAATTTTTTTGACTTTTGAAGTGTTTTTTCTAACTTTGTGTTTGGAAAAAAACAGAAAAATCCCAATAAAAATGGAGAACAATAACAAGTTAGACATTCTTACGAAGAAAATTTTCGAAGAGGGTATAGAAAAAGCCGAGAAAGAGTCGGAAAACATCATCGCCGAAGCGAAAAAGAAAGCAGCCGCGATTGTCGATCAAGCTAACCACGAGGCCGCCGAAATATCAGCCAAGACCGCCGATGAAATCGACAAACTTCGCAAACAAAGTTCGGCAGAGATGGCAATGAGCGTCAGACAGAGCATCACATCTCTCAAACAGACGATAACGAACCTGATAACGGCTTCCGTGACGGGCGAGATGACCGCGACAGCTTTCAACGACAAGGATTTCGTCAAACAGATGATGATGACAGTGCTGTCAAAATGGAACCTCGACGGCGACAACGGCATTAATGTGCTCCTCAATGATAAAGATAAGGCCGATTTTGAAGCATATATAGCCGCCAAAGATAGAAAACTGCTTGATAATCTCGCTGTTAAGGCCGATAAAGATGTCGAAAACGGCTTCGTAATCTCACCGAAAGATAATTCGTATAAGATAGAGTTTACAGAAGAGGCTTTCCAACGCTTCTTCTCAGAGTACGTCAGAGAATACTCGAAAAAACTCCTGTTTGAGCAAAACTGATGACGATGAATATTGTCGGCGGAAATTATTATTGCCTGCTTGCCGGACTGCCTGAGATTAGTCCGGATGACAAAAAACTGACGTTGAGCGTCGGTGACTATAGGACTTATCTCTGCGATTATCTCACCGAAGACGAGATGAATATCATCAATTTGTTCTTCCTTCCTAATGATAATACTCAGATACTCAGGATTTTGAACGGAAATGAACCTGATGCGTCGCTGCAGACAGTCTTCGATATTGAGCGTCTTCGTGATGAACTTGCCGAACCCGTCTCACTGCCCGCATACCTTATTAAATACATCCTCGACTCCCGCGACGAAGAACGCGAATCGTCAAACAGACTTCCGGAGACAGACCTCAGCGAAGCTTATTGGAAATACATGCTTTCGTGCAGAAATTCAATGGTTCGCAGATATGTCGAGTTCTCGATGAACGTCAAAAACCTTCTTACCGCGCTGAACTGCCGTAAACATCATCTTGACATCGAAAAGGAAGTGATCGGCGACGGACGTTTCACGGAAATGCTTAAGACATCGAAAGCGCGTGACTTCGAACTCGGCGACGATTTCCCATACGTTGCTGACGTGATTTCGCTGTTCGAAAAGGACAACCTCGCCGAAAGAGAATACGCAATCGATATGCTTTATTGGAATTTTCTTGACAAAGAAACGACTCACCGCTATTTCTCACTCGAAAACGTCATCGCATTCATGCTTAAACTGATGATCGTCGAACGCTGGAGCAAACTCAGTTCTGATGAGGGACGCCGCGTTTTCGAATCGTTGGTCGTGAGATTGAAGAACGACTTCAAATTCTCCAAAGAATTTAATTTGTAAAAGTAACCTGTAAAAAACAGATAAATGAACGAAAAGACTAAAGGAAAGGTAATCAGCATCATCTCGAACCTGGTTCTCGTCAAGATTGAAGGCCCGGTGTTTCAAAACGAGATATGCTACATCTGTCTCGGCAGCGAAAGACTGATGGCGGAAGTCATCAAAGTCATCGGCGAGACGGCATACGTGCAGGTTTTTGAAAGCACCAGGGGGCTGAAACCCGGTACCGTCGTCGAGTTTGACGGTCACATGTTAGAAGTGAAACTCGGACCCGGACTGCTGTCGAAGAATTTCGACGGACTGCAGAACGACCTCGACAAGATGGACGGCGTCTTCCTGAAACGCGGCTGCTATACCAACGCGCTTGAAGACGACAAGAAATGGGCTTTCACGCCGTTGGCGAAAGTCGGCGACGAAGTCGAGGCCGGCGACTGGCTCGGCAACGTGAAGGAAAACTGGCTCGACCATAAGATAATGGTGCCTTTTAAGTTTGAAGGCAGATATTCCGTCGAAAGTATTGTGCCTGAAGGCGAATATACTATTTTGGACACTATCGCGGTGCTTCGCGACGCAAAAGGCGTGTCGCACAATGTAACGATGGTGCAACACTGGCCTGTGAAAGTGGCGGTCAGGGCTTATAAGGACAAACCGCGTCCGTATCGCCAGCTTGAGACGGGCATCAGAGTCATCGACACGATGAACCCGATATTGGAAGGCGGAACCGGATTTATTCCGGGCCCTTTCGGAACAGGAAAAACCGTCCTTCAACACTCATTGGCAAAATATGCCGAAGCCGATGTCATCATCATGGCGGCGTGCGGCGAACGTGCCAACGAAGTGGTGGAGATTTTCTCGGAGTTCCCGCACCTCGTTGACCCACGTACCGGACGTTCACTCTATGAACGCACGACCATCATAGCAAACACGTCGAACATGCCCGTTGCCGCACGCGAGGCTTCGGTCTATACCGCGATGACGATAGGCGAGTACTACCGCGCGATGGGACTGAAAGTGTTTCTCCTCGCCGATTCGACATCACGTTGGGCACAGGCTCTCCGCGAGATGTCGAACAGACTTGAGGAACTTCCGGGACAAGACGCCTTCCCGATGGACTTGTCGGCTGTCATCGCCGGGTTCTACGCGAGAGCCGGCATCGTGAAGCTGAACAACGGGAAAACGGGCTCCATCACCTTTATCGGAACAGTGTCGCCGGCCGGCGGAAACCTCAAGGAACCTGTCACAGAATCAACTAAAAAGGCAGCCCGCTGCTTCTACGCCCTCTCACAAAACCGCGCCGACTCGAAACGTTATCCCGCCATCGACTCACTCGAATCTTATTCAAAATACCTCGAATATCCTGAGTTTGTGGAGTTTTCAAAGAAAAATATCCGCGAAGGCTGGGTCGATCTCGTGAACGAAGCGAGAAATATGCTCGTCAGGGGAAAGGAAATGCAGGAACAAATCAATATCCTCGGCGATGATAGCGTCCCGATTGATTATCATATTGTTTTGTGGAAGTCGGAACTGATAGACTTTACTATTCTCCAACAAGATGCTTTCGACAAAATTGATGCGTCAACATCAATGGAGAGACAGAGATATATGCTTGAGAAGATTATTGACGTCACTCGTGCCGATTTCAACTTCGGCAGTTACGAAGATGTGGCTCCTTTCTTCAAAAACCTGATTAACGTTTTTCGACAGATGAACTATTCGGAATTTAAGTCGGAGCAGTTCTTCGGTTTTGAAAAAGAAGCTCTCGAACTCGTCTCACAAGTGACGGAAGATAAAAAGTGATTATTTAAGATATTGACAATGAATAAGGTATATACAAAAATCAGCCAGATAACAAAAGCCACGTGCAGCCTGAAGGCTACCGGAGTCGGTTTCGACGAGTTGGCTTTCATAGGCGGTCGTCTCGCACAGGTCGTTAAGATTTGGGGCGACGAGGTCACACTTCAGGTCTTTTCAGGCACGGAAGGCATTCCGACAAACGCCGAAGTGACTTTCTTGGGAAAGGCCCCGACATTGAAAGTCGGTGACGAACTCTGCGGGCGTTTCTTTGACGCTTTCGGCAAACCTATTGACGGCGGCCCGGAAATCGACGGCGAAGAACGCGAAATCGGCGGCCCGTCTGTCAATCCGGTGCGCCGTAAACAGCCTTCGGAACTCATCGCCACGGGAATAGCGGGTATCGACCTTAACAACACCCTCGTCTCCGGACAGAAAATTCCGTTTTTTGCCGACCCCGACCAGCCGTACAACCAAGTCATGGCTAACGTCGCGATGAAGGCGAAGACGGACCGCATCATCCTCGGCGGAATGGGACTTACCAACGACGACTATCTTTATTTCAAGAATCTTTTTGAAAACGCCGGCATCCTCGACCATATCGTGTCGTTTGTGAACACGACCGAACGTCCTCCTGTCGAGAGACTTCTCGTTCCTGATATGGCTCTGACAGCCGCAGAATATTTCGCTGTCGATAAAAATGAGAAAGTGCTTGTCCTTCTGACGGATATGACGCTTTATGCCGACGCGCTGAGCATCGTTTCCAACCGTATGGATCAGATTCCGTCGAAAGACTCGATGCCCGGCTCGCTTTATTCCGACTTGGCGAAGATTTACGAAAAAGCCGTACAGTTCCCCAACGGAGGTTCGATAACGATTATCGCAGTCACGACGCTGTCGGGCGGAGACATCACGCACGCAATTCCTGATAACACTGGCTATATCACTGAGGGTCAATTGTTTTTGCGCAAAGATACGGAAGTCGGCAAGGTCATCGTTGACCCGTTCAGGAGTCTTTCGCGTCTGAAACAGCTTGTCATCGGAAAGAAGACGCGCGAAGACCATCCTCAGGTGATGAACGCCGCAATACGTCTGTATGCTGATGCCGCCAACGCCCGCACGAAACAGGAAAACGGCTTCGACCTGACCGATTACGACCGCCGCGTGCTTTCATTCGCAAAAGATTATTCGAATGACCTTCTCGCCATCGACGTTGACTTGAAGACTGATGAAATGCTCGACAAGGCTTGGACGCTGTTTGCCAAGTATTTCAGCCCTTCCGAAGTGGCAATCAAGAAAGCGATTTCCGACAAATTCTGGAAAGGCAGTAAAGATTAAGTTGAAAAGATTTTTTTTGACTTATGGCAATAAAATTTCAATATAATAAAACCGCGCTTCAGCAACTTGAAAAACAACTGAAGATAAGGGAGAAGGCACTTCCTACGATAAAAAGCAAGGAATCCGCCCTCCGCTTAGAAGTAAGGCGTTCCAAAGAAAAAGTTGCGGAACTTGATGCGAAACTCGAAGACGCGATGAACAAGTCGAGCGACATAATCAGGCTGTGGGGCGAGTTCAACCCCGACGTCCTCGTCATCGACGATGTGAAGTTCGAAGCGAAGAAAATAGCCGGTGTCGATACGCCCGTCTTTCTCGGCGCGTCCTACAGCATAAAGCAGTTCAGCGTCTTTAACACACCTTCGTGGGTACTCGACGGCATCGACTATATGAAGTCGCTGATTGATATGACACTCGAAAGGGAATTCTTCGTGAGGAAAATGGAACTTCTCAGCAAGGCGAGAAAGAAAACGACGCAGAAAGTCAATCTTTATGAGAAAGTCCAAATTCCGGGATTCCAAGAGGCGATATTGAAAATCAAACGCTTCATGGAGGACGAAGAAACGCTGACCAAGGCCTCGCAAAAAATTGTGAAAACGCGGCAAACAAAGGAGGTTGACCTATGATAACTCCAATGACAAAGCTGACGATGCTTATCTATCATCGTGATTATAAGCAGTTTCTGCTCAATATGAGAGAAAAAGGCATCGTTCATGTGCATGCGAGAAAGGAAACGCTTCAAGATGAAGGCGTAAAGGCGAAGATGGTTGAGATGAAACGCGTCTATGCCTTGATGCACCTGCTCGAAAAACGCAAGCCTTCAGACAAGGATTCGGCCACTAACCTTGATGGAAAGGAACTTTTCGATAAGATTTCCGCCACGCTTAAAACTATCGAAGATAAACAACAACTTCTTGCTACGCTCGAAAAGGATTTGTCGGCATTCGTGCCGTGGGGCGACTTCTCCGAAACTATGATGCAGAATATCGAAAAACACGATTTCGATATGCGCTTCTTCACAACTCCGGTTAAAAAATACGACGAGAAGTGGGAATCCGATTTTAATGCTTTCATAGTTAATGAGTTAGCCGGATTGAAATACTTCGTCACGTTGACGAGGAAAGACAAAGATGTTGACATCGAAGCCGACAGATATAGTTTTCCGAAGCAGGGAAGAGGCGAGATTCAGGAAAAAATAGCAGAAATCGAGAACGAAATAGCGGAAGCTGACGCGTGGATTGATTCTGTTGCCAAAGATTCGGTGAAGAAACTTGCCGATTATCGAAATCAGATTCGCGAAGAGACGGATTTCTTCAAGGTGGAAGATGCCGCAGCGAAATGCGCCGACGACAAACTTATGTTCCTCGAAGGCTGGGTACCGACTGATATTGAACAAGATGTTTCGAAATGGCTCACTTCGGAAGATGTATATTTCGAGATGTCGAAACCAGAGAAAGATGTTGATAATCCGCCGATTAAATTAAAAAACAACGCTTTCGCACGTCTGTTCGAGGTGATAGGCGAAATGTATTCCATCCCGACTTATTGGGAACTTGATTTGACGCCGTTTTTCGCACCTTTTTATATGTTGTTCTTCGGCTTCTGCCTCGGCGATGCCGGATACGGACTTCTGTTTGTTGTGCTTACGGCTGTCTTGTTGATAATGAGGAAGTTAGATAAGATGCGCCCGTTGTTGTGGCTCGCTTTCTTCCTTGGTCTCGGCACGACGGTTATGGGAACGGTTAGCGGAACGTTCTTCGGAATGGAACTTCTGAAGGTCGATATTCCGTTCGTCAACTATCTGAAACAGTTTATGTTTGGAAACGAAGGCGCGGCATGGTGGTATTCGGCGTTCTACGTCTCGCTCATCATAGGCGTGATACAGATATTGTTCGGTATGTGCCTTAAAATTGTGAATCAGACGAAACTGTTTGGTTTTCAGGCGGCTGTCTCAACGATAGGTTGGGTCGTAGTGCTTCTCGGAGGCATCATCAGCTACCTTACCATGGGAATCGGGACGGCGTTTTATGCCTGTATGATTGTTGGCGCGTTGCTGATATTCATCTTCAACGGCCCGATGAGCAAAATTTACAGTCCTTTCGTCAATATCGGTTCCGGTTTGTGGGACACTTACAATATGGCGACAGGGCTTCTCGGAGACGTCCTATCATACATCAGACTTTTCGCGTTGGGTCTTTCTGGTTCGATTTTAGGATTGGTTTTCAATGATTTGGCGATAAGGATGAGCCCTGATGTGCCTGTGCTTCATCACGTTGTGATGATATTGATACTTGTGTTAGGCCATGCGATGAATATCGGTTTGTCGGCGTTGAGTGCCTTCGTACATCCTATGCGACTGACTTTTGTGGAGTTTTATAAAAATTCCGGATTCAAAGGCGGAGCAAAGAAATATGAACCGTTTAAGAAGGTTTAAAGTCGAAAGTCAAAAGTCAAAAGTCGAAAGTCAAAAGTCAAAAGTCGAAAGTCGAAAGTCAAATAGTCAAAATGTCAAATAATCAAACAGTCAAACAGTCAAACAGTCAAAATGTCAAATAATCAAACAGTCAAATCGTCAAATAATCAAAATGTCAAATAATCAAAAATTTTAGTTATGGGAGCAATTTTAACAGCTTACATTGGCATCGCCCTGATGATTGGGCTTTGCGGCATCGGTAGCGCTATCGGCGTCACATACGGCGGAAACGCCACGGTCGGTGCGATGAAGAAAAACGACGAGGCATTCGGAAACTACCTCGTGCTGAGTGCTTTGCCTGGTACTCAGGGACTTTATGGATTCCTCGGATTCTTCTTGTTGCAGAAGGTCTTGGTTGACAGCATCACGTGGATGCAGGCAGTGGCGGTTCTCGGCTGCGGTCTCTTCCTCGGCTTTGTCGGCCTCGTCTCCGCATTACGTCAGGGACAGCTCTGCGCTAACGGCATCACTGCAATAGGCAACGGACACGACGTGTTCGGAAAGACTCTTATATTGGCAGTCTTCCCTGAACTCTACGCCATCATAGCAGTTGCGGCAACATTCATGGTTTCCGGACTGATATAGGTGATTTAGCAAGTTAAGACGCAAAAAGAGACGCGGCATCCCGCGTCTCTTTTTGCGTCTATAAATTTTAAAAGACGGATCATTCGTTCGTCTTTTTTTGTGCTTCCCTATGCAGAAGAATCATATTGAAAAAGGCGTACATCGTGACACCGGCCTGAACGTCGATTATGTCATCGACCAACATGGAGAGCAGCATGCACAAGGAAAACGAAAGATACAGGAAATTCCAGTTGCGCCGCATGGCTAACGGAAATAGCATGACGAATAAAAACCACACTAATCCTATGGTTCCGAATGTGACGGCAAACAAGAGATATTGATTATGAGATATATTCCTGTATTCTGGCTTCAGTGGTGACTTTACAGAGTCGTAATATTCGCTAAATGCGTCTCTGACATCGCCCGTACCGACACCGAAAAAGAAGTTCTGACGGAAGATTTTTAGAGAAGCCTTGATGTATTCCACACGTTGAAACTCTGAACTTCCGTTAGGATTTCCTTTTTTAAAACTTTCCCATCCCATGAGAATCTTCGAAATACGAGTCCTTACGCCAGGATTTTCAGCATATCTCACGTTGGCTATGCCGTTCTTGATGTTCTCTATATCGTTATTCGATAAACTGCATACGCCTTCAGCATCGCTGCGCAAGTCTTTGGATGTGAGATAGCGCACAAGTGTATGATATTCAGGACTTCTCTTTGCTATTTTTCTTCCAGTGCGTTTTTCCCACTCTTGTAAAAGCTCTTCGTCGCACAAATAAACGCCCGGTTGTCGTCCGTCTTCGACAGTGAATGTCGCGAAATCAAACGAATAGGCATTGCCTTGCGCCGTGAATTTGTCTGCTTTCTCAATGTCGAAATCGATGTCGTAATAATCGCGTATGGAATCATAAAGATACCAAGTAAAAAATCCTATTATAGATATAATGCTGACAATCAATGCGGTACTTATTATGCGATGAAAATGTTTTATGGCGTAAAAGATGCATAATAATGGGATAGCGACAACCATAATCAGGAAGCCTGTCATTGATTCCTGTATGACGAGTTGTAATATCAGCCAAAGGATGATGGTGAGAAACAGTATTTTATGCCATATTTTGTTTTTTCTGAAGAAGATATAGTAGGCGGAAACGAATACGGCCATCACTATATTGAGGCAGAATCGCACGTGTCCTATTTTCGCTGAGAGCCGCGCGTCGATATTAGTGTTGTCGTTAGTTATCTCAAAGAAGGCTTCAATGCTGCAAATCGTTACGGCGGCGATATAACTGAACAATATGATGTCTTTCTCCTTAGAGTTTATCTGCGGCATGGACGAGATGAAGACTGGGAGGAGCAGCAGCGGCAGTTTGACGCGGAGGTCGCGGCTGGCGTAGTCGAAATTGCTTGTCCAAAGGCAGCCGATTAGATGTAGTAGGAAAAGCGAGGCAAGTATCAGGGCGTTTTTATCGTGAAGGAATAGGCGGAGACGGTGGCTGATGTTGGAACCGACCTTGCGGAAAGAAAAATCTCCTTCGACGGGCGTGAGCAGCCATGCGTAGAGAATGAAGAAACAGCCCTGACTCATAAGGAATGTTGACCACGGCAGGCCGACAGCAGTGAGTATGAGTCCGAAGATAAACAGTTTCCTCATTTTCGATGTGGTTGTGAGTTACTTGTTCCTGCCTAAAATCTCGTTGTATCTTTCAGTGTCGAGAATGATGTTGAAGGCTTCGTGCAGTTCCTCGTCATCTGTGAACGACGTCACAATCTTACCTTTCTGGAAGTAATATCTCGAAACGATTTCCATTCTGAGCATCTCGACAATGTCCTTGCGGCTTTTGTTGAAGTCGTCGGCTTTGGCTTTGGCGAGTTCTTTTTCCATCAGATCTATCTCGTCGGAAAGCATTGTCTCGTTGCCTTCGCGATTCACAGTCTTCTTGAGTTCGTTGAGGATTCGCTCGCTTTCGTTTGTGTATGTGAAGCCTTGTTCTTTGACGAAGTCGATGAATTCCTGATAGAGTTTGTCGTCGATGGCGAACTTGTCAGCAGAAGCTATCTTTTTGTGTTCATAGAAGAATTTGTCGGCGAATTTGGCGAACATGTCCTTGTTATAGAGCATAATTGTCAGTATCGACATTTGGTCGATTTTTATTTCGACATCTGGTTTGATGCCGTGACCTTCATAGACGACGCGTCCGTTGGCTGTGGTGAAACGTTGTCCGAGTGTGTCAGATGCGATGCTGTCGGTCGTTTTTTTCTTGTTTTTTGAGTAGTCGATTTCCTGAATGCACCTGTTGCTTGGGATATAGTATTTTGCTACTGTGACTTTTATCTGCGTGTTGTAGTTCATCTGTAGAATGTTTTGGACGAGGCCTTTCCCGAAGGTCCTTTGTCCGAGGATGACACCTCTGTCGAAGTCCTGAATGGAGCCGGCAACGATTTCGCTTGCTGACGCGCTTCCTCCGTTGACGAGAATCACGAGCGGTATCTCGGTATCGATGGGTTCAAACTCGGTGCGGTGCTGGCTGTTCTGCTGTACGTTTTTACCTTTCGTATAGACGACGAGTTTGTCTTTCGGAACGAAGATGTTGACAATATCGACGGCTTCTTTGAGCAGTCCGCCGCCGTTGCCGCGCAAGTCGATGATGAGGCCTTTCAAGTCGGTCTGCTGCTTCATCTCGAGAAACGCCGTCTTTAGTTCTGTCGCGGCGTTCTTGGTGAATTGCCCGAGTGCGATATAGCCGATGTTGTTATCAAAAACGCCGTAATACGGAATGTTGTCAATCTTAACTTTTTCTCTTGTGAGCGTTTTCGTGATAGGATTCTTCTCACCATAGCGGCTGACGACTATTTCGAGTGTTGTTCCGGCCTGTCCTTTCAGCAGTTCGCTGACTTCCTGCGTGTTTTTGCCTTTTGTGTCGATGCCGTTGATACTGAGTATTTTGTCGCCGGCGATGAGACCGGCCTTGTGTGCTGGAAAGCCTTCGTATGGTTCGGAAATGTGTACGTAATCGCCCTCGAGTCTGATTATCGCCCCGATGCCGCCGTATTCACCGGTCGTCATCATCCTGTAGTCTTCAATTTCAGATTCTTTGATGAAGACGGTGTATGGGTCGAGCTGGTCGAGCATCGCGTCGATGGCGACAGTGTTGAGTTCCGAGGCGTCAATCTCATCAACATAGTTCATGTTCAATTCGCGGAACACGTTGTTGTAGATGCTCAGGCTTTTTGATATTTCGAAATTATCCTGTTGGGCGAATGTCATCGTCGCCGCCATCAGTAAAAATGCCAAAAATGTCTTTTTCATAGTTTTTTGATATTGGTTGTTGTCTGAAAAATCATGGTACGGGGTCATAGCCGCTTCCTCCCCATGGATTGCACGAAAGTATTCTCCTCACGGTGAGCAGCCCGCCCTTGAAGAATCCGTATTTATAGACGGCCTGGATTCCGTACGACGAACACGTAGGCGTGTATCGGCAGTTGTTGCCCAAAACGGACGATAATGTTATCTGGTAGATGCGAATCAGAAAGATGAGCGTTTTACGTGGCAGAAGTAGGATTCTCTTCATTTTTGAAATAGTCTTTTTCAAGGATTTCGAAGACGCGTTTGATGGTTTTCTCGATATTTGAATAGGGCAGAATGACTGTGGCAGAATAAATGAGTGCAACGTCAAAGATACAACTTTTTTCGATACAGAGCGCATCAAGCAGGGATTTGTTTTTGCGCCATGCTTCTCTAACCAAACGCTTGACTCTGTTTCGTTTGACGGCGCGGTGAAAACGCTTTTTCGAGACGGAAATCAGCATCCTCGTCATTGGCTGTTCACCTTCTGACGGCGATTTCAGCGGAATCACGCGGAAAGGGTAGATGAAGAAGCCTTTTCCATTATCAAACAGGTTGTCGATTGCCTTTTTTGAGTGAAGTCGCTGTTCTTTTGGCAGTCTCTCACTCATTGCTCTTGGCTTTAGCTCTGGTTTTTCTCTCTTTCTTGTTCTCTTCGTTCAAAAACTGTTCGATGGCTGTCGTTATCGACGGTGCTGTTGCTGTCGGCGCTCCGAAGTTGAGTGTGAAGCCTGCTTCGGTGATGGCATTGCATGTCGATATTCCGCTGCCTCCGATGGCGACATTGTCTCCCTGCGTGAAATCGGGGAAGTTCTTTTTCAACGACTCTATTCCGGCAGGGCTGAAGAACACGAGCATGTCGTAATTCTTTATGTCGATGTGCGATAGGTCGCTCGGGACGGTGCGGAAGAGGACGAACCGGCGGCATTCGATTTTAGCATCTGTCAACATCGCGTTGTAGTCTTCCGTGACGATGTTGGAGCACGGCATGAAAAACTTCTCTTCCTTGTGTTTCTTGATAAGTTCGAGCAACTCGGTGAAATTCTGCTTGCTGAAGAATATCTTGCGTTTGCGGTATTGGATGTAGTGTTGCAGATATAGGGCCGTGTTCTCCGTGACACAGAAATATTTCAGGTCTTCGGGAACAGTGTATCTCATCTCTTTCGCGATGCGGAAGAAATGATCGATGGCGGTGCGGCTCGTCAGAATTATCGCCGTATAGTCGGCAAGATGAATCTTTTCCTGTCTTAACTCTGCCGAGTCAACATCTTCTACCTTGATAAATTTCTCGAATTCAATGGAAACCTTGAATTTCGTTATGATATTCTCATAGCCGGTCTTAGTTATGTCGGTGGGTTTTGGCTGCGAAACTAGGATTTTCTTTACCTTCATCAGACGTTTTTTTGCTTGTCCTTGTCACTTAGATTTTTGTTTTGAAAAAGCCGTTAACATCAACAAATACAGCCGTTTTGAACGAATCTGAATGCCATTGTGGCGATGATTGCGAACGGTGCAATTTCAAGGGTGCAAAGGTACAAAAAAATGTTAAATAAATTTAACCTCGATGAAAAACAAATTTCGATGAATGTTTTTGTCATTCTTGCGACGAAGTTGATGACCCAAATCGATATAATGATGAAGCATATAATTTTGTTTGCGGAGAAGTATGCAATGAGGCATAAAGCCGATGCTGCTATTGAGAAAGTGAGTGCTGACGATGTGTGCAGCTGCATCTGGGCCTTAACGATGGGCAGTGTGTTGAAGACGAAAGCCCAGAGCCTGAGTATAAGGTGTTGTACAATGTGTATGGCCGCAAGTATTGCGACGGCGTAGCAGAAAATGGCGAAGCTTGGTTGCACTGCGTCTGAAAAAACGAGTAAAATGTATTGGTATGAGAGTGCGACGGCTGTAAAATATACGAAAAATACGACTATCCCGAAAAATTCGTTAGATGTGTTGGCACTGCGCACCAAATCTCGTCTGTTAGGTTCGTATAGTTGCGTTAAAATGTGTTGAAAGCGTCGCGGTGCGAGATGCCGGCACAGCATGAGAATCGCGATACACGACAATATCACCCAGATGCTCCAGTCGATGCTGTTGGCTTCGGCTCTCAATGCCGGTTCGATCTTCGGCACTACCGTTTCACTTACAAATCCCATCAGTGTCGGTTATTGTTTTTTTAGAAGAATTATTCTTCGCCTTCTTCTTCAAAATCTTCGTTTCGCATCTTGTTCATCTTGCGTCTGTTGGCGTCGCTTTGGTTGAACCTGTAGCTGAAGTTGAGGTTTACCGTCGTTGTGCCCCACGAACTGTCGCTGTGTCTCCAGAATGTGGCATCCCATCCGTCCCATCCGTGTTTGCGGCTGCCGAACACGTCGCGCACGTTGAGCGTGATGGTCGCGTTGTCGCCGAGTACGTCGCGCGATAAGGCGGCGTCGAGTGAGTAGTTGCCGTTGTGTTTTGCCAAAGGCTCGTCGTGCGGACTATGATAATGTCCGGTCAGTTGTATGTTGATGATTTTCTTGAAGTCGAATTTCATTGCGGCACGCCCGTGGAATCTGTAAGAATCGCTCACAATGTGCTCGTCGTTGTGGTCTCCGGTGACAACTGATTTGAAGAAGTTGGCGTTTCCGTTGATGCTCCACCATTTGAATATGGTATAAGAACCAGTGAGTTCAATGCCGTAGTCGTCGCTCAGACCGAAGTTTTCCGGAGTGGTGATGAAGACTTCTTCGATTTTCTCGGTAAACCAGCGTGAAACGTCTCTGCTGTGCCTGTAATATCCCGTCAGGTTGGCGTTGGCGTTTTTCCCGAAGAAGAGATATGATAACTCGTAACTATCTGTGTATGACGGCTTTAAGTCGGGGTTTCCAAGTCTGAGGTTGCGGTCGTCGTTGAATGAGCTGAATTGTCCCATCTGCCAATAGCCGGGGCGGCGTATGCGTCGCGTGTAGCTCACCTGCAGTTGGTTCGTCTCGTTGAGTTTGTAGTTGACGTGGCCGCTCGGGAAGATGTCGGCGAAACTCTGTTTGTGCGTTTCGTTGTTGTTTTTCAACTTGCTGAAGACGTATGTATATTCGCCTCTCAAGCCGGCCTGTATTGAAAAACGTCCGAAGTCTTTTCCGTAGATGCCGTAGATTGATGCGACCTGTTGGTTAAAATCGAAGTCGTGCGTATAGTCTTCGAGAATAACATCGTCTTCGGTGATGAGCGTGTTGTCGTTAATCAGTCGCGCTGTATATTTTCCGCCGGCCTCAAAAACCGATGTCCCTAAGTGATATGAGAAATCGACTTTTCCCTGGAAATTGTTTTCCTTTTCCGTCTTGTCGGTCGTCTGAAGTTTTGAAAAGATTGGGTTTATGTTGTCTTTCATGTCCGATTCGGTGAGAAACTCGTCGTCGTTGATGTCTGACCATTCGTGTTCTGTTGTGTTGAAATAGCGTGCCGAGGCTTTCAGGTAGTTTTCCTTTGAGCCGAAATATTTGTCGAAGTCGGCGGTAAATTCAATCATCGGAATGTCGGAATGCCAGTCTTCGGCTCTTCTTGCGAAGTTGTTTTCTCCGGTGATGAAATCCTTGTCAATGTAATTCACTATCGGTGTGTTGTGGTTGCCGCCCTGTCTGTACATCGTTCCGAAGGAGAAGATGTCGTCGTCGGAGATGTAGTAGTCGAAGCCGGCGCGGACTGTATGTCCTTTTCTGTTGCGTTGTCTGACGGTGTTCTGTTCCGATGATGAAATGGCGTCGTCGTGGTTGCTGATGTTGCCGTCGTAAGGATGTTCCGGGCTGAAACTCTCCGACTCCTGACTTTCGCGTCCGATGTTGTCGCTATAGTTGTAGTTATAGTTTCCGAAGATGTTGAACCGTTTGAGGCGGTAATTGAGTGCGACGCCGGCACCGGCCTGGAACGGGAAGTCGCTGCGGAAAAACTTCTCTTCGCGGTCGATGGGGAAGCCTCCCCTTAAATTTACGCTGCCGTTGAATCCGGAGCGTTTGTCCTTCTTCAGGACGATGTTGATGATGCCGGCAGTTCCTTCGGCGTCATATTTCACTGAAGGATTTGTTACGACTTCTATTTTCTCGATCATGTCCGCCTGAAGGCTTCTCAGAGCGTCCTGCGTGCTCACTCCGACAAGCCCCGACACTTTGCCGTCTATCAGGATTTGCACGCCTTCGTCACCGCGCAGGCTCACGTTGCCTTCTACGTCAACGGTCACTGACGGCACGTTTTCAAGCACGTCGATGGCGTTCCCAGATGTCGAACTGACGTCTTTTCCAACATTGAAGACACGTTTGTCGAGTGTCATCGTCATGGTACTTTTCTCGGCTACAATCTCTACCTCGTCTAAAAGTGCGCTGTCGGGATAAAGTATTGTCTTTCCGGTGTTTACAGACGCTCCGTTGACATTGACATTGCTTTTGGTGACGGTCGTATAGCCCATGAACTGCATCACGAGGTAGTATTTCCCGTTGGATACTTCGATGTTGAAGTTGCCTTGCGCGTCGGTGATAACGCCTGTAAGCAGGGTTGAGTCGGCGACTTTATACATGCTCACGGTGGCATATTCGAGAGGTGCGCCGTTATCGCCGTCTATTATGCGCCCGCTGATGTTGCTTTTTGCCGCGTTCTGACAAAAAGAATTGTGACTCAGTGCTATAATAAACACTAATATCACAGAGTGAAATAGTTTCCTCATAAAATAAAAATGCTCGTTCAATATTGAACGCAAAGATATAAAAAAATCGTTTGTTTCGACATAGTGCTATCAGTAATTTTGATAACAATTTGCAGGCGAGATGAGGTAACGTTTTTCATTCATCAAGGCTGCGTCGTCTTAGAGTTTGTCGTGCTGATTGGTGAAATGGCTGTTTGCACATCTTGGGTATATAAAACCTCTGGCGACGTCTCCTTTGTGTTGTATGGTCTGATGCGCAGACTGAACTCGTAGAAGTCGTTGTCGAGGAGGTATTTGTCCAACACTCCCGGGCCGCAGGTGGCACCGCCGAGGCCGGCTTGGGCATAGTCGAGATGCAGTGTGAGGTGTTCCGCTTTGTCGAGTTGGTTGATGCGCCTTGCCTTTTCGATGGCTTTGTCGTCGTATGGGTAGATGTTGAAGTTGAAAGTATTTGTGCTCTCAACGTAAAGTGCTATCGGCGATGCGTTTGATTCTATTGATAACCAGCGGGTCTGTGTGTGATTTCCGTTTTCTTGCGGCTCGGCGTGAAGTTCAAAGAAACTGTCGGAGAGTGCTTTATAAACGCCGTAATGTCCCGATTGGTCGCGGTCGCGGTAGTTTTCGGTGTCTTTGCCAAACCATCTGATCAGGTCGTTGTTTGTGTTGACGAAGGTCTTCAGTCCTAAGCGGGGCAGGGACATCTTTGTGGCGGTTTTTACGTCGTTGTCAATCACAATGTCGCCGTTGCCGTTTATGGTGTAACTTTGGTTAATGCTGAGCACGATGGTATTATTCTCGCTATACGCGTCGGTATGCGTGGTAATTGTCACAATATCGTCATCTGTTTTAGTATCGGTGATTGTTGTCTTGTATATCAATTTGTTAAGGCCGTTTTTCTGCCATTCCTTCAGACCATGCCAGTCTGCTTTGTCGTTGAGTGTGGGCGCGCGCCAAAAGTCGGGTAGAAGTGGTGCTTCGAGCATCTCTCTGTCTTGATATATCATTGAAACAAGTATTCCTTCACTAAAAGTGTAATGAAACTCATGGCTGCTGACTATCAATGTATTATCATTTTGTTCCATTGACGGTTTCGTGGCGATGTCGGGTTTCTGCCTTTTCGCAGACGGCAGATTACTGAGAATGAACTCGTCGTAAGCTATCACCTTACCGTCGTTTTTGAAGCTGATGTTCAGGAAGAATTCTTCACCGGCCTCACCGCTGAGTTTGGGCATTGGAACGACAATGGCCGTTGAGTCTAACGGTGCGCACTGAACTTTGAGTTTTCTGCTGACTACTTTGCGGAGGTTTGAGAAGATGTCGTATTCGCATTCCAATTCGTTTAAGTCGGTGAAACTGTGATAGTTATATACCATGAAATCACCTAAGGCGATGTTTTTCGGCTTTACTTTTACGTTCTGATACACTTTGTTCACTTCGGCAAGATGATGATGCGGGGTACGGTCGGGAGAAACAAGTCCGTTGGCGCAGAAGTTGTCGTCGTTGCCGATGCCCTTCAATGCGCCGAGGTCGCCGCCGAGTGCATACCAATCCACGTTTTTCACGCTGTCGTGCACGGCGATGCCTTGGTCAACCCAGTCCCAGATACAGCCGCCTTGCAGCGGGGTATAACGCTCGATGGCATCCCAATAGTCGCTCAGGTTTCCGACGCTGTTGCCCATGGCGTGGGCATATTCTACCATTATATATGGTCGGGTTTGCTGTTGCTGGCCGTATTTCGCAATGAAATCAATATTTGGGTACATGATGCCGATAATGTCTGTGTTGTCGTCGAATAGTGCGCGTTCATGAACGACGGGGCGCGAGGCATCACGTCGTTTAAGCCAGCGATAAGTGCTGTCGAAACATACGCCGTTGCCGCATTCGTTGCCGAGCGACCAGATGATAATCGAAGGATGGTTTTTGTCGCGTTCCACCATGTTGCGCGTGCGTGCCTTTATAGCATCGGTCCATTCGGGCTTCTTTGCCAGACTTTGTTCATCGTAGCCTTGTCCGTGCGATTCGCAGTTGGCTTCGTCAATCACATAAAGGCCGTATTCGTCGCAAAGCTGATACCAATAAGGGTCGTTGGGATAATGCGAAGTCCTGACTGTGTTTATGTTGTTGGATTTCATCAACTTGATGTCGGTCTCCATTGATTCGCGCGAGATGGTCTGCCCCGTGTGACAGTCATGTTCGTGCCTGTTCACGCCCTTGATGAGCACATATCGTCCATTGACGAGCAACTTCCCGTCTTCGATGCGAACTGTGCGAAATCCTATCTTGTTGTGCAATAATTCTTTACTTTTTGAATTGATGTTCAATGCGAGCGTTATGTCGTAAAGATTCGGTTTCTCCGCCGACCATGGTTTGATATTTTCAAATGTCATCGTCAAGCTGCTTATGCGGGCTTCAAACACACCTTCGTCTTTTTTTACAAAACTCGCTGTCGGAATCTCGGTAAGTGACTTCTTTTCAAGGCAGGTGAGTTCTACTGAACATTTTTTCGGAGCTTTTTGTCCATAGTGACGTATCACAAAATCAATGCTCAGAGTGGCTTTTTTGTTGTCGATTAAGTCGGTGTGAACTTCGTAATCGGCGATGTGTGTGGCGTTTTTGCTGTAAACGAACACGTCACGAGTTATGCCGCTCATCCGCCAGAAGTCCTGACATTCGAGATACGAGCCGTCGCTGAAACGATAGACTTCTAATGCCAGCCTATTGGTGCCTTTGCGGTTTAGATATGGTGTGATTCGAAATTCCGAAGGCGTTTTGGCATCTTCCGAATAGCCAACATATTCACCGTTGACCCAGATATGAAAGGCCGACTTTACAGCTCCAAGATGGATAAATACCTCGCGGTCTTTCCATGCCGCATCAAGTTCGAAATCGCGCACGTAGCAGCCAACTGGATTGTATTCGGTCGGCGCAAAAGGCGGGTTGGCCGGAAACTCGTTGGTTGTGTTCACATAGACGGGTATTCCATAGCCTTGTAATTCCCAGTTCCCGGGCACCATTATATGTCCCCATTCTGAAATGTCGTAGCCCGTGCGGAAAAAGTTTTCGGGCTTGTCGGCAGGCTTCTCGACCCAGAAGAAAGGCCATTCGCCGTTTAAACTCATAACAAAATCAGTGTCAACAACGTCAACGTGCGGATAAATCTTGTTGACTTCAAAAGTGTTGAGGTCGTTCCAATAATCTTGTTGCGCCAATGCCGAAATGAAGGCAATGCAGGCGGCAAACATCATCGTAAGTTTTTTCATAAAAATTTTTTTTACAGAATACAAAGATAGGTGTAAATTCCTTTCGCAGAAATAGTTTTAAAAATTATGTGATTTATAGAATTTACATGAATCAAATGCAGTTTTTCAAGGCAGGAAAATATATTCCACGTCGGGAATAGTGTCTAATATTTCGGCGGCTTTTTTTCTTCCGACTATCATACAGATGGTGGCGAGGCAGTCGGCTTGGGTGGCGGTCGGCGCGATGACGGTGGCACTAAGCAGGTCGTGCGTTGCGGGGAGCCCTGTGCGCGGGTCTATGCTGTGCGAAAGGCGCCGCCCGCCGTCTTCTATATATTTGCGATAGTTCCCCGATGTCACAACGGCGCGGTCGGTCAAAGGCATGCTCTCCTGTATCGTCCTCTCCGCGTTTTTGTCGGGTGCCGGCTTTTCGATGCCTACAATCCATGGCGTTCCGCCTTGTTTCGTTCCGCGTGCCATTATCTCGCCGCCGACATCGACCAAATGGTTCTTTATGCCTTTCTTCATAAGGAAGTTGCTTATCAAATCGGTTGTGTAACCTTGTGCGACGGCGTTGAAGTCGAGCCTTACGCGCGGATCGTCCTTGATGATTTTATTTCCGTCTATGCGTATCTTTTCAAACCCCACGAACTGCAAAAGGCTGTCGATGGTTTTCTGCGTGATATCAATCTCTGCCTTTTTGAGGAATCCGTACGTCTCAACCAATGGCGCGACAGTCGCGTCGAAAGCTCCGCCGGATAGCTGCCACGCCTTTTCCGCCCATCGGAAGTTGTCGATGAAGATTTCGTCCAAGATAACGGTGCTGTCGTTGGCATTAACGCGACAGATGACGGATGTCTCGTCCCAGAGCGAAACCGATTTGTTCACGGCGTTGAAGATTGAGTCGATTCCTTCGCTGATGAGCACCTGTTCTTCTTCGCTGAGATCTGAAAAATACGTTATCGAATAATAACTTCCCTGTGCCACGCCTATAAGTTCGGTCTTTCTTATCGGCTTACAAGAGATGAGAGATAATAGTATTGTGATTATCAGTGTGTTTCGCATTATTAGAATTTTATCTCTCTTATAAGCATTCCTGGATAGATACTATTAGCTCCGCTTTTGATTTTGAATGTCGTATATCCTAATTCGGAGTTTTCGGCTCCTTCTTCTATGGCCATAAACCTGTTGTCCCAGATGCGGTTCGGGTCGGGTACTATCGTTCCGACACGGCGGTAGCGTGTGCGTCCGCGCCCGTCGATGACGGTCTCCAAAACTTCGTATTTCGAATTCTTGCTGACTCCTTCTTTGAGACCGATTTTCACGTGGACTGTTTTCTTTTCTCCCATCGAGTAGATTGGCTCTTTGAGTCGAAAAGCTTCATATTGTTTCTGAAGGTTGAGGACGCATTCGTCAAGGGCGCGATATACGACTTTTTTGATGACGTCTTCGGGATTATGCACGCCCTTCATGACAGTTTGTCCGCTTTTAACTTCTTGTGTGCCAATGTATTTTAACTTATATTGGGCGTCTTCCCACGCGGCGATTTTTGCGGGGTCAAGAGTCTCCGTGTAATATTTTTCATAAAAATCGTATGGTGCCAATGAATCCCATTCGACCTGATAGAGATGTGTTCTGACTTTAACTCTGAAGCCTTCCAACTGGCTCACGACGAGCGATGCCGTCTCCGATGAAAGATAGAGCAGTGAGCCGGCGTTGACGAGGTCTTCGTTGTCGGTCGCGGCTCCGATTATGCTCAGTACTCCGCCCAAAATCGCGCCTCCGACGTGAATGCCGGCCGCAATGTCCTGGTTCTCCTCGGCTTTGTCGATATAAATCACGTCGTGAACGAGGACGAAAGTGCTGCCTATAAGTTCAGTGCCGGCGTCCATCAACAATGCTTCGTGCCTTTTCGTGAGTGACGCGACCTCTATGTCAGAGGCTTTGGCAGCTTCGAGGCCGCGGTACGATATGAGGTCCATGTCGCACACTCCGGTGTATTTGTCACGGTCGAACCATTTGGCGACGAGTCGTTTGGCGACATCGTTTCGGTTGAGAAAGTCGTCAATGGGCTTCTTGTCGATAAACTTCGTACCCGTCGCCGCCACCGCACCGATGCTGAGACTGTGGTCGTTGAATTTATCCGACATGTCCTTATTATTATAGACGTAGAGAATGTCCGATGAAAATCCCTGTTCGGGATGGCTTATCAGTATGTTGTACCACGAACTGCGTCTGTACGACATGTCGTTTTCCTGAGCGTATGTTATTGACATACAGAATAATAACGACAATAATATGGATTGTGTCTTAATCTTCATAACGTTTTTTTTAAAAATCCCAGACTGCATCTGGAAGCGTTTCGGTTATATTGAATTGATAATTGGTATAGTTGCGGGAGATACGTCCGTCGAGGCCTATCCATTTGATGCTTCTGTTTTTGCCGCTGCCTTCGACGGTGTATATGGGCTGGTATTTTCCTCCGCTTTCGTTGAGCCAGTCGAAATTGCTGTTTTGATGTATGTTGGTGAATATCGGCATGACGACTTCGTTGCCGAGGCTGTCGATGAATCCGTATTTATTGTCTTTCTTCACCATGGCGAAACCGTTTTTCACTCTGAAGACGGCGTCATATCTCGTTTTTGCTTCGGCGAGCATAACATTTGTACTGTCGGCTTCGCCAGTTCTCATATTATCGAGGCACTCGCTGGAGAAAAATGTGTATGACGACATGAGCATCATTATTTCGTCGTCGGTGTTGTTAACGATGTTCATATTGATGTCGCCGTCTAAGCCGTCAATGCCGTCGCTTCCTTTGGAACCGTCTAAGCCGTCGCGTCCGCGGTATGTGCCGTAGCCGCCTTTTCCGCCTTTTCCGCCCTTTCCGCCTTTTCCGCCTTTTCCGCCGTCGGATATGATGATTAGTTTGTCTTCGATTCCGTCGTCCGAAATCGTGATGTTGACATCGCCGCCGTCCTGTCCGTTTTCACCGTTTTCACCGTCACCACCGTTGCCGCCATTGCTTCCGGCTGTCGTGTACTTTCTGTGCGAAGATGCCGGATTTGCTATGGCTTCTGCGTTTTGGGCTATGGCTAAAATTGTGTTTGAACTGATGTTTACGATAGTATATAATCCGTGAGAGCCGTTATATCCGTCTCTACCGTTATTGCCGTTTTTGCCGTCTTTACCGCTCGCGGATATGATGAGAGGCAGCCTGTAAAGCGTGGCCTTCGATTTGTTTTTGTCGAAGACGAGGCACAGGTCGATTGGAAAATCGGGGAAAACTTCCGCGACAACAATGTCTAAGTCTTCTCCATTGCGTGTCATCCTGTTTGAAAATGGCGATACTTCAAAGGTGAATGAACTGACGACTTCGCCGTTATATTCGACGTTTATTTTGCCTTCAGTGAGATATTTCCCTAAAACATAATCCCACTGCGACCCGATGATTTTTATCTTGTCATTATTGATTATGACGTTATTGTCATCGCTTTTAAGCTGAAATCCGTCATTAAGCAGCGGAATGAGAGGTGGCTTCTTTTTGCCGGTCTTCTTCGCGCAGAAAAGAATCTTATATGTGTCGTCACCGACGATTTCGTAACGCAGATTGAGAGAATACTTGTCTTTGTTGAAGAGTATCGGCTTCTTTTTTTTGATACTTCCGTCGTTTTCGGCTATCCCGCCGAGATTTGTGTTTAAATCGTTTTTTTCTTGTGCTGTAACGAGAGGCGTCGTTGCCGTCATCAACAGTAGAAAAAGTGTTAATCGGTAAAGAAATCTATACATTTTTTTGTTTTTAGAATTCGGCTACAAGTTTTACATTGAGTTGTCTGTTTGTCAAATAGTTTGGTACCGCATATTGTATGTTGCGCACATCAGTCACCCAGAGGTACGAACTGACGTTATTGATACCCAATAGATTTAGTACTTCGAGACTTATCCAGCAGTTCTTGACAAATCTGAGCGGATTTTTTTCACTGAAATGTGTGCTGTTTCCGATGAGCTGTTTGCTGAAACCAATGTCAACGCGTCGGTACGAACTCATCCGGAAGTCGTGTCTGTAGCGTTCTGATTCCGTCGGCCCGAAAGGCAGTCCGGTGCCGAAAACCAATTTGACGTTTACTCTGCATGTGGGGAAGTGGGGAAGATAATCTTGGAAGAAAAGCGAAAAATTCAGTCTTTGGTCTGATGGACGTGGAATGCCTCTTACGACAGTGTCGCCCACGTATGCCGCGCCATCGTCAACGGCTCCTTGTGACAGAATGCTGCCATCGGGAGCGATGTAGTATTTGATGTCTTCTTCGGTCTTCATCAATGAAAGACTTGCCCAGCTTTCCGCACCTTTGACAAATTCGCCGTTGATTCTGAAGTCGATGCCTGCTGCGTATCCTGTGGCGCGTTGGTCGGCGAAATACCTTATCCTGATGTTATCGACTTCGTATGGAATGATGTCGGTGAGATATTTGTAATAAATCTCCGACGTGAATTGGAACGGCCTGTTCCATGCTTTGAAGGTGTATTCGTGGCCGAGCACGACTTGATATGACTTTTGTACGTCGGCTTTGTCGGAACTCACAAGTGTCCCGTCGAATTTTCTGAGTTCGCGGTAAAACGGGTTTTGGACATACACGCCGCCCGAGAGACGGAAAATCATATTGTTGTTCCAATGTGGGCTGTATGCTATGCCGGCGCGAGGGCTGACGTTTGTCTTTTCAGCATATCCCCAATGGTTGACCCTCGCGCCGGCCGTCACGACCCATTCGTCTTCGTTATCGGCCTCCATCTTCCACGAGTGCTGCAGATAGCCGTCAAACACATTGATGTCTAATTTGTTGTGAGCCTTCGCTACTTGATTCATCTCCAAATCGGTGTGCTGCACGTTGAACGGGTCGTCGGAAGGATGGGGCAAAGTATAGCCGGCCGAGTCAATCATCTTCCATTCGTTTGTCTCGTCGTCGAAATTCTGATGTTGATAATGGAATCCCCATTTGAGGACATTCTTGCGATATTCGTAAACGCCTTTATAATCAACGTTGAACACTTTTGAATAGAAGAAGTTGCGCGCGTGCTCGATATAGGCTCCAACGCCCTGCGATGTGACTGTCTGCTCGTTGTTGTCGTTGGAGAGCTGGCCTATCCAGTATTCGCCTTGAATGTCGTATGTCTCCGTTTCCGCCGCGCTGTATGCCGAAGCTGTGAGTCTCATGTTGAGTCCTTCTATCGGCGTATAACTGACTGAGAATGCGCCCATTCCGTTAGAATAGTTGCTTTTTTCCTGTCCGTCGAAGTAAATCTTGAGGCGGTATGATTCCTGCATGTTTCCGAAATCCGTTTCGCGTGTCTCGGGAACCATTTTGTAGTTGTTTCGCGAGTAGTAGCCGAGTGCTGAAATTTCCCAACGTGCGTTGAATGTATATGATAAAAACGTCTGTGCGTCAATGAAATTAGGCTGATACGAGCCTTTTGTATCCATCGTCCCGAGCAGGTATTTGTTGTTTTTATATCGTGCTCCGGCTATGTAGCTGAACTTGTTTTGATTTGCGGATCCCTCGACATGGCCTTCAGCACCGAGGAACGACAACGTAGCCGAACCTGCCGTCAGTCGTGGCCGTTTGTATGTTATGTCGAGGACGGATGACAGTTTGTCTCCGTATTCTGCTGCGAAACCGCCTGCCGAAAATTCGATGTTGGAAACGAGTCGCGAGTTGATGAAACTCAGTCCTTCCTGTTGTCCGGAGCCGACGAGAAACGGTCTGTAAATCTCTATTCCGTTGACGTAGATTAGGTTTTCGTCGAAGTTACCGCCGCGCACGTTGTATTGTGAGCTGAGTTCGTTTGTTGACGACACGCCCGGCAGTGTCTTGACGAGATCTTCGATGCCGCCGGTGCCCGACGACGGGATCAGTACGGCTTCGCGTGCGTCGATATGCGTTATTGACGACGTCCTTGTCTGACGGTCTGTCACTACGGCGTCGGGCAGCAATGTCGATATTGCCGCGATGTTCACATCGCACCGGCGGCGTTCTCCGCCTTTTAACGTAAAACTGCGTTCCGACTGCTCGTATCCTACAAAGGTATAGACGACTTTGATGAGGGTGTCTGCCGGAAGCACGAGGCTGTAACGTCCGCGACTGTCGGTGACTGTGCCCGTCGTGGTGCCGGGAACAGCGACATTTACAAGCTCCAAAGGACGATTCTCGTCATCACTTACAACACCGAAAACAACAGCCTGCGTCTGTCCTAAAAGGAACAGCGGAAACATCGCCAGTAACAAAAACAAAGTCTTCCTCATATCTGATTTAAAGGCGTAAAGATAATGATTTTTGTCGTGCTTTTGCAAAAAAAAACCGTCTCAAAACGGGACGGCTTTAATTAACATTTTTTTTAGATTTTTTGGTTTACCAACGGTCGAGATGACCTTTTTCCGAAGCATCAATCATGGCCTGATAAACACCCTTCTTGTCGATGGTGCGGAGACCGGCTGCGGAAACCTTCAGCACAACCCACTCATCCCACTCGGGAACATAAAACTTCTTAATCTTGAGGTTCGGCGAAAACGTTCTCTTGGTCTTCTTGTTGGAGTGAGAAACATTGTTTCCAACCATAACCTTTCTTCCGGTTATTTGACAAACTTTCGACATATCCCTGTATTTTTTTTGTTAATATTCTGTTTTAATCCTCATTAAATTGAGAGCGCAAAGTTACAAAAAAAATCGAATCGTACCAACTTTTTTTAGACAGACCTTTAAAATTTTAGAATAAATATACTTAAATGCCTCATTATCACTGCAAAATGTATTCGATAGAACTTCGTTATGTGTGGTGAATAGCAGAAAGTAGTCGTTCGACCATTTTATTTTATGAAAGAAAACAAAGGTTCGGCATAAATTGTTATCTTTGCAGCTTCAAAAGAAAATCTATCTAAAAATCAATAAAATGGAAAACACGGAACTTAAAAAGACTCCCTACAACCAGATTCATCATGATTTGGGAGCAAAAATGGCTGAGTTTGCCGGTTACGACATGCCTATTCAATATGAAGGATTGGTTGTCGAACATAATAACGTACGCAACAACGTCGGCGTTTTCGATGTGTCGCACATGGGCGAATTTCGTGCAAAAGGTCCTAAAGCCAAAGCGTTCATGCAGTACTGCACCGTTAACGATGTCGATGTCCTGACCGACGGCAAGGTTCAATACACATGCCTTCCTAACGGCAAGGGCGGTATCGTTGACGATATGCTCGTCTATCGCGTCAGCGAAGAAGAATGGTTCATGGTTCCAAACGCGGCCAATATCGACAAAGACTGGGCGTGGATGAGCCAGATAGCCGACAAGATGGGCCTCACTCCGAATGTCGATTTCCTCAACGAAAGCGAACAGTGGGCACAACTCGCCGTGCAGGGTCCTAACGCACTGAAGGCCATGCAGAAACTGACCAAGGCTAACGTCGTCGATATGGAATACTACACATTCCAGATTATCAATTTTGCCGGCGTTGACAATATCATCTTCTCGACAACTGGTTACACCGGAGCAGGCGGATGCGAAATCTATATCCCTGTCGCTCATGCCGTAAAGGTTTGGGACGCCGTCTTCGAGGCCGGTGCCGAATTCGGAATTAAACCCGCAGGCCTCGGTTGCCGCGATACTCTCCGTCTTGAAAAAGGCTTCTGCCTCTACGGACACGAGATGGACGACACCATCAGCCCGCTCGAAGCTCCTCTCGCATGGATTACCAAGCTGAAAGCCGAAAACAACGTCTTCGTCAACAAGGAACTGCTTATCGCTCAGAAGGCGGCCGGCGTGAAACGCAAGATAGTCGGGTTTGAGATGATTGACCGCGGAATAGCCCGCAACGGTTACGAGGTGTGCGACGCCGCCGGAAACAAAATCGGCGAAGTCCGCTCGGGAAGCCCATCACCGTCAACAGGTAAGAACATCGGTACAGCCCTCGTCGGAGTGGAATACTCAAAGGTCGAGACCGAAATATTTATCAAGATACGCGAGAAACTCATCAAGGCCGTCGTCGTTAAGATGCCGTTCTTTTAGGATGGACAATTGGACGATTTGACAGTTTGACGATTTGACGATTTGACAGTTTGAAATAATAAAGTCCAAAAGTCAAAATGTCTAAGTGTCAAAAAAAGTCAAAACAAAAACGAGAGGTTGTATCGAATCTCTCGTTTTTTATTTCCCTTTCCGCAGAAATTTCAGGTCGAAGATGTATTCGACGAGCAGTATGCCGAGCCATACGAGCATTACGATGCAGTCTAATGACTCGGAGAGTTTTTTGCTGTCATCGCCTAAAGATATGTAAAGCATGACGATGCTTATTCCAATACCAGTCATAATTATCAGATTGGCGGTTTCGGCCAACATCTGGAACGTGCGAAACCTTATTATGGAGGTCGTGTCGCTGTGGCGAATCAGCCATCCGACGATGACAAATATCAACAATAACACGAGACGCTGAACTTCATAATCCCAGAAAACCGACTTGCTTTCGACAACCGACGCGGCATAATCCCACCCGTAATTCGTCCCAATGAGCGACGGAAGATAATCATAATTAGTGAAAACCAGATATGTGTCGATACCGATGCTTATCAGAGAAACAACGACAGCAAGAATAATCCTGTTCCTTATGCCTCTCATGTTGCGTCCTGACAAAGCCGTCGATAACGGCGCTATAAACTGTTGTATTATCTTGTAAATCTGTACCGGTGAAATCATGTTTTATACCTTAAATGCGGTTCAGTGTGCAAAGATAGTTTTTTTTAGGACGTGAGTATTGCGTCATTGCCAACTTCTAACTTTTTCCCCTATCTTTGCACAAAAAAAAATGCGATGGAAGAAAACGAAGTCAAGACAACAAATATTTCAGAAATAGGGGAATTCGGCCTTATCGACCGTCTCACCGATAAGATAACGTTTTTTAACGACAACTCTTTGAAGGGCGTTGGCGATGATGCCGCCGTCATTGATAATAAGGAACAGATGACGCTCGTTAGTACCGATATACTCGTCGAGGGCGTTCATTTCGACCTGACTTACACGCCGTTGAAACATCTCGGCTACAAGGCCGCGGCGGTTAATTTCTCCGATATTTACGCCATGAACGGCCGCCCGACACAGATTGTCGTCGCCCTTGCGGTGTCGAGTCGTTTCTCTGTCGAAGCCGTCGAAGAACTCTATTCCGGCATTCGTCTCGCCTGCGAACGCTACAAAGTCGATATTGTCGGCGGCGACACTACGGCATCAAAAAACGGTCTCGTGATTTCTATTACGGTGATGGGAGTCGCAGACAGAGACGACATCGTTTACCGCGACGGAGCACGTCCAAACGACCTTCTTTGCGTCAGCGGTGACCTTGGAGCCGCATATACCGGACTTCTCATCCTTGAGAGAGAAAAAGCCGTCTTTATGGCGAATCCCGACATGCAGCCTGAACTCGGAGGCAACGACTACATCCTTGAACGCCAGCTTAAACCGGAGCCGCGCCGCGATATTGTCGAGAGACTGAAAGCCGCCGGCGTCAAACCGACTTCCATGATTGACGTTTCCGACGGCCTCGCCTCTGAGATACTTCATCTCTGTAAAGATTCAAAAGTGGGTTGTCAAGTCTATGAAGACAGAATCCCGATGGATCCGCTGACGGTCAAAACGGCAAAATACTTCAAACTCGTTCCTTCGATAACGGCCCTCAACGGCGGCGAAGACTACGAACTTCTTTTCACTGTTGCACAGAGCGATTACGATAAAATCAAGGAGATGGAAGGCATCAGAATCATAGGATATATGACAGCCGATACCGGTAACGCCGTCCTCATCACGCCCGACGAACATTCCGTCCCGCTTAGGGCACAGGGCTTTAAGCATTTCTGATTTGACTGTCGCCACTAACATAGCAGCAATACTGAAAACAGTGCCTTCGTCACCGGGTGTCTATCAATACTTCGATGACAAGGGCGAAGTGATTTATGTCGGAAAGGCCAAAAACCTCACACGCCGCGTCCATAGTTATTTCAATAAGGAACAGACGGGCAAGACACGAGTCCTCGTAAGCCGAATCGCCGACATCAAATTTATCGTTGTCAACAACGAGTCGGAAGCTCTTCTTTTAGAAAACAACCTCATCAAACAGTTTAAGCCGCGATATAACATCCTACTGAAAGACGATAAGACTTATCCTTGGATATGCATTAAAAATGAAGCGTTTCCGCGTGTTTTTCTGACAAGGAGAAAGATAAACGACGGCAGCCTTTATTTCGGTCCGTATCCGTCTGTCGTTACCGCGAGAACTCTACTCGACCTCATCCGCCGCCTCTATCCGATCAGAACTTGTTCCATGAATCTTTCCGGACATAAAAGCGTCTCTCGTCCGTGCCTCGAATATCAGGTTGGAAACTGTAACGCGCCTTGTGTTGGTTATGTGTCTGATTCTCAATATAATGCGAATATATCTGAAGTTAAGAATATTTTGAACGGAAATGTGAAGGGCGTGCTTCGCGACTTAAAGGAAACGATGATGGATTTTGCCTCGCGTCTTGAGTTTGAGAAAGCGCAGGCCATCAAGGTGAAATACGACCTTTTGGAAAACTATCATTCACGTTCTGTAGTGAGTAGTAATACTTTACACGATGTGGAAGTCGTCTCGTTCGATGATGCCGACACCTCTTTTTATATCAATTATATGCGCGTTGTGCAAGGTGCTGTCGTCTGTTCGCATTCGCTTGAAATAAAGCGCAAACTCGAGGAAACCGCCGATGAACTTCTTCTGACGGCAATCTTCGAGATGAGACAGCGTTACGGCAACGATATAAAGGAAGTCATTGTTCCGCTGAATATTGATTTTGTTCTTGATAATGTGGAGTTTACAGTGCCTTCGCGGGGCGAAAAGTTGACGCTGTTGACTCTGTCGCAGCGCAACGCGAGACAATACCGCGCCGAGGTTGAGAAACTAAGGCTTCTCGTTGACCCTGAACGACATGCGATGCGCATTTTGGAAAAGATGAAGTCGGATTTGAAAATGCCGGTCCTGCCTGAAGTTATCGAGTGTTTCGACAATTCCAATTTTCAGGGTGATTATCCTGTCGCGGCGATGGTTCAGTTCGTGAACGCCAAACCTAATAAGGAAGGTTATCGCCATTTCAACATTAAGACTGTCCAAGGCCCGAATGACTACGCTTCGATGGAGGAAATCGTTTTTCGCCGTTATCGCAGGCTTCTTGATGAAAATCAACGACTTCCGGATTTGATTGTCGTTGACGGCGGTAAGGGACAGATAACGTCGGCGGTAAATTCTTTACAGAAACTCGGGCTTTACGGTAAGATAACGCTTATCGGCATTGCTGAAAAATTGGAGGAGATTTATTATCCGGGAGATGAACTCCCGCTCTGTATCGACAAGCGTTCCGAGACGTTGAAGGTTATCCAGCACATCCGCGATGAGGCGCACCGTTTCGGTATCACGCATCACAGGAAGAAGTTCGAAAAAGGTTTCGTGAAGTCGGAACTCAACGGAATCAAGGGCATTGGAAGACTGACGGCCGAGAAGCTCTTATTGGAACTGAAGTCGGTGAAACAGATTAAGGAAGCCGATAGGGAAATGCTTGAACGCATCATCGGTAAGGCCAAAGCCGACATCGTGTGGAAGCATTTTCACTTAGACGAGAGTCGAATTCGTAATTCGTAATTCGAAATTCGTAATGCGGAATGTTTTTCGACTTTCGACTTTCGACCTTCGACATTAAACCTTAAACATTAAACGGTTCAAAGGGTTTGAAAGGTTAAGAAGTTCTGACGTTCTGAGGTCAAATCGTCAAATTGTCAAATTGTCAAACGTTTTTTTTCACCTTATCGTTATTTTCCCTATCTTCGTAACTTAAAAAAGTGACAACGGGATGAAATTCCACTTCGGACAAGAAGTTGCGCCCGACACGGATTAAGGGTTTTGAAAAATGAAAAAACAGATCAGATTATTCGCCACATTGATGGTTTGCATGGCGATGGCGCTGTGCGTGTCGTGCAAGAAAGACGACGACAAATCGGATGGCGGCGGCACGCAGACTATTGCGACCGTGACGACGGAAGATATTACGGAAATCACACAAACCACTGCCGTATGCGGCGGCGAGGTGAAGAGCGAGAACGGCGCGGCGGTGACGGAGCGCGGCGTGTGCTGGAACACAGAGCCGAACCCGACGCCGTCGGACAACTGCACGGTTGACGGTGATGGTGTCGGCAAGTTCACGTCAGAAATTACTGGTCTTGAACCCGACACGAAGTACTACGTGCGAGCATACGCGAAGAACGCCGCTGGTACAGGCTTCGGCGCGGAGAGGAGTTTCACCACGCAAGACGGCGGCGGGACGCAGACTATTGCGACCGTGACGACGGAAGATATTACGGAAATCACACAAACCACTGCCGTATGCGGCGGCGAGGTGAAGAGCGAGAACGGCGCGGCGGTGACGGAGCGCGGCGTGTGCTGGAACACAGAGCCGAACCCGACGCCGTCGGACAACTGCACGGTTGACGGTGATGGTGTCGGCAAGTTCACGTCAGAAATTACTGGTCTTGAACCCGACACGAAGTACTACGTGCGAGCATACGCGAAGAACGCCGCTGGTACTGGCTTCGGCGCGGAGAGGAGTTTCACCACGCAGAGCGGCGGCACAGGCGTCCACGAGTACGTTGACCTCGGCCTCCCGAGTGGGCTTCTTTGGGCCACATGCAATGTCGGCGCGGACTCTCCCAAAGACTACGGCGACCACTTTGCATGGGGTGAGACGGAGCCAAATGGCACGTACAATTGGAACATCTACAAGTGGTGCAACGGCAATTGGAACAACCTTACCAAATACTGCACGGATTCATATTACGGCACTGTTGACAATAGGACGGTTCTCGCCCCTGAGGACGACGCGGCTCACGTGAACTGGGGCGGAAATTGGCGCATGCCTACGCGTGAAGAGATGCATGAGTTGAAGAGCAACTGCACATGGGAATGGACGACCCATAACAGTGTGAAAGGCTACCGCGTCACAGGGTCCAACGGCAGTAGCATCTTCCTGCCGGCCGCCGGCGGCTACTACTACGATGGCAGCCTCCGCGGTGTGGGTTCCCTCGGCTACTACTGGTCGAGTTCGCTCGATGCCGGCACCTCGAACTTCGCGTGCTGCTTGTTCTTCTATTCTGGCGACGTGTACGTGTACGACAAACCCCGCGCCTTGGGGTACTCGGTACGGCCAGTCTGCTCCTCCCAGAAATGACATTTGTCGGCGGGAGGCGTGCAGACGCACGGTTTTTATATAGAAAACTTAAAAAGTATATAAGGTGTTGCGGCTTCGCCGCAACACCTTATATACTTATACACCCCAAACGGCACCGTCTTTGTGAGCGACCGCAGGGAGTCGAACAATCTCCACCGCAACAAGTTTAATTCGGAATTCGGAATGCGAAATTCGGAATTCGGAATGTTTTTAGTCCTTAGACTTTCGACTTTCGACATTAAACATTCGACTTTAGACTTTCGACTTTCGACTTCCCATTGTGAGCGACTGCAGGGAGTCGAACAATTGCCGCAATAATCTTGTTTTTAAAGCAATAAAAATTACTAACTTTGCGCATCTTAAAAATCAATCCAATGACACCGAGAGTTAGTATAATAATGGGAAGCACCTCCGACCTGCCGGTGCTCGAAAAGGCTGCGGCTTTTTTAGACGAGATGGAGATTCCTTTTGAGATGAATGCCCTAAGCGCGCACCGCACGCCCGAGATGGTCGAGAAATTCGCCCGCGAAGCAGAATCCCGCGGCATCCGCGTTATAATCGCCGCCGCCGGAATGGCCGCCGCACTGCCTGGCGTGATAGCAGCAAACACAGTTCTGCCCGTCATCGGTGTTCCAGTCAAAGGTATGCTTGACGGCCTCGATGCAATGTTTTCCATCATACAGATGCCGCCCGGAATCCCCGTAGCTACCGTCGGCGTGAACGCAGCCCTCAACGCAGCCATCCTCGCCGCACAAATCCTCGCCCAGAGCGATAAGGAAATAGCACGTAAAGTGGCTGATTATAAAGAAGGTCTGAAAAATAAAATCGTCAAGGCAAACGAAGAATTGAAACAAGTTCAGTTTAAGTTCAAGGTTGACTGAAATGCTTCTTCAGGAAGAAAGACGGAGATTCCTTGCGAGCATTATAGTTCCGCTTGCCTTCATCGTAATCATCTGGACGGTAAAAATCTGCGAGACGCTCTTCGAAGCCGATTTGTCGCGCTTCGGCATTGAACCGCTCACTTTCAGAGGGTTGAGAGGCGTATTGTTTTCGCCGTTTCTGCACGGAAATTGGGCGCATCTTCTCGCCAATACGCTTCCTGTTATAGTCCTCGGTACTTCACTTTTTTATTTTTATAAACAGATAGCACTGAAAATCAGTGTTATTTTGATGCTTTCAACGGGATTACTCACATGGTGTATAGCTCGTGAGGGTGTCCATATCGGTGCGAGTTCTATTATCTATGGATTGGCTTTCTTTTTGATAATCAGTGGCTTTATTCGTAGAGATGTAAAACTTATGGCGATTTCCTTCCTCGTGATTTTCCTTTACGGCGGCCTCGTCTGGGGATTATATCCGAAATATGCCGTTGACCACAATATTTCTTGGGAAGGACACCTCAGCGGCTTCGTGATGGGTATAACTCTTGCCTTGTATTATAAAAAGGACGGCCCTCAAAAAGAAGTTTATCAATGGGATGATGATGAAATAGATGCTGATTATCACGATGAAAATGGTGAAAAACCTTATTGGGACATTCCTGAACCTGATAAAGACGACTTGACCGAAATATGGCACGGACGCTCCGGAAGAAACAGGTTCTTTAAATGACGATTTTGTGTAGCGGAGATGACTGCGATAAATTAAAATCACTAACTTTGCCGCTCAAACGGAAGATATGAATACGAAGCCTCAGGTTGAAAAACTCTGGAACACCAACTACATCAAGATTTGGTGCGCTAACTTTATGATTTTCTTCTCTTTTATGCTCCTTACGCCGCTTCTCCCGATTTATCTTCGCGATACTTTTCAGGCAGATAAGGATACGATAGGCTTCGTTCTTTTCGGTTATTCGGTTATGGCCCTCGTCGCGCGTCTGTTTAGCGGCTATATCGTTGACAGTTTCCCGCGGAAAATGGTACTGATGGTATGCTTCGTCGTCTTTACCTTTTTCTTTGTCGGCTACGTCGCCGCCGGCTCGCTTGTCCTTTTCGCCATCGTCAGAACACTTCACGGCCTGCCTTTCGGTGCCACAACTGTCGCCAACAGCACTATCGCCATTGATGTCCTGCCTTCGTCAAGACGAACGGAAGGTGTTGGTTACTACGGACTTAGCAATAATATCGCATCGGCAATAAGTCCTTCTGTAGCAATATGGATCTACGCTTCGACGCATAATTTCAACATCCTTTTCTGGCTCGCCATGATTATCGCCTTCCTCGGGTTAATCATCGATGCGACCGTGAAGACTTCGCCTCGCGAAATCGTTAAGGACAAAACCCCAATATCTTTAGACCGATTTTTCCTGCTGAAAGGCTGGAGTCACGCACTGACTATGGTTTGCTTCGCTTTTTCGTACGGTGTCCTCTCAACATACGTCGCCATCTACGGAAAGGAAAAACTCGGTATTGAAGGCGGTTCAGGCACATTTTTTCTGCTGCTTTCTGTCGGACTGATTCTTTCTCGTCTTCAAGGTGGAAAGGCTTTGCGCGAAGGAAAAATAACACAGAATGCCTCGATGGGTGTCTGCGTCTCGCTCTGCGGATACCTTATCTTTGCAGCCCTGCCTAATGAATTCGGCTATTACGGAGCCGCTGTCGTCATCGGTCTCGGAAATGGTCACATGTATCCGGCTTATCAGAATATGTTTGTCAATCTCGCCCCGCATTCGCAACGCGGAACAGCCAATTCGTCAATACTCGTGTCGTGGGACGTCGGCGTGGGATTAGGTATCCTTTTGGGCGGAATCCTATCCGAACATTACGGATATTCAACGGCTTTCTGGGTCGGCTGGATTGTCAATCTGCTCGGATTTTCCGGCTATTGGCTCTACGTAAAAGGTTTTTATGAACGAAATAAGTTGAGATAATTGTGTTATGAAAGTATGTGTTTTCTGCGGAAGCAGTATGGGATACGACAAATGCTATCGCGATGGCGCCGCGTCTCTCGGTGAAACTCTCGCTAATGGCGACAACACTCTGCTTTATGGCGGCGGCTCGGTAGGACTGATGAAAATTATCGCCGATAAAATGCTTGAACACGGCCGCGAAGTTATCGGCGTGATGCCGCGACACCTTATTAAACTTGAAGTCGGACACGACGGAATAACCAAGATGATTGAGACCGACACAATGGCCGAACGCAAAATCATTCTTGAAGAAACAGCCGATGCCTTCATCGCTATGCCAGGCGGCTTCGGAACCCTCGACGAACTGTTTGAAGTCGTAGTCCTCGACCAGCTTAGACTTATTGAGAAGCCAATCGCACTTTTCAACATCAATCATTATTTTGACAAACTCGTCGATTTTATAAAACATGGAATCAAGGAAGGTTTTATCCGTCAAGAACATTTTGATAATGTGATTGTCAGCGATGATCCGAATTTCATTGTTGAAAAAATGAAGAGTTATCGACCGGTCACTGTCGGAAAATGGATAGAGGACATACACGAAGAATCAAAATAACATAAATCTAACACTAAAACTATGAATATCATCGGAATAACCGGAACACTCGGCGCAGGAAAAGGAACTATAGTCGATTATCTTATCAAAAAAGGCTATGCGCACTATTCAGTCCGCGCGTTTATCGCTGAAGAAGTCAAACGACGCGGAATGGAAGTCAATCGCGACTCGCTTACGCTCGTCGCGAACGACTTGCGGGCTTCACATTCGCCAAGCTATATCACCGATTGTCTGTATGAAAAGGCTGCGGCATCAGGCTCCGATGCAGTCATAGAAAGTGTGCGTACTGTCGGCGAGATAAAGTCGCTTCGCGCAAAAGGCAACTTCACACTTTTTGCCGTTGATGCCGACAGACGTATCCGGTATGAAAGAGCCTTCGCACGCAAATCGGAGACAGACTCGGTCTCTTTTGAAACCTTCGTCGCCAATGAGGAACGCGAGATGTCATCCGACGACCCGAACAAACAGAATCTCGCCGCATGTATCGCCTCCGCCGACTGCATTTTCCGTAACGACGGCAGTATCGACGAACTCAACGCACAAGTGGAAAATGTTCTGAATAAGATGAATGACACACACAAACGCCCGTCGTGGGACGAATATTTTATGAATATGGCCGACACAGTTGCTGAACGTGCAACATGTAACCGCGGTAGAAGCGGCTGCGTCATCGTTAAAGACAGACAAATCCTCGTTACCGGATATGTCGGCTCGCCCAAAGGACTTCCGCATTGTGACGAAGTCGGACATCTTTTCAGGAAAGTTATTCACGAAGACGGACGCATTTCACAACACTGCGTGCGAACTGTTCATGCTGAACAAAACGCCATCGCTCAGGCCGCTAAACGCGGAATTGCACTCGACGGCAGCACTCTTTATTGCAGAATGACTCCGTGCCGCACTTGCGCGATGCTGATAATCAACTGCGGAATTGTTCGCGTGGTCTGCCAACGCAAATACCACGATGCCGCCGACTCGGAAGAAATGCTCCGTCAGGCCGGCGTTTCTCTCGAATATGTGTATGACGAAGTTCAACAGTATGATAATCAATGATAAAGAGAGTATATAAATTCGGAGGCGCGTCGGTTAAAGATGCCGATGCAGTGAAAAATATCGCAAGGATATTGAAGGCCGATCATACCGACGACCTCATGATTGTCGTCTCAGCAATGGGTAAGACAACTAACGCCATCGAAAAAGCCTTGTCGCAGTTCCGTGAAGCGGAAAACGAACTGTCTATCAATGCACTGTCTGATTTGATGCAGTATCACGAGGAAATTATGCTCAAACTTTTCGATGATGAGAATAATCCGGTTTTTCAAAAAGTCGCCGACCTTTTCCTCGACCTTTATCTCAACCTTCTGAAGAAAAATCTTAACTATGATTATCATTACGATATAACCGTCAGTTTCGGCGAACTGATTTCCACGACAATCATAGCCGCGTATCTTCAGACTCAAGGTCTTGGAGCTGTTTGGATTGACGCCCGCGACTATCTCATAACGGATGCGCGTTTCCGTGACGCAAATCCCGATTTTGATGAGTGCCGACTCAAAATGCAGAACCTTAATAAAAATCATTCTGGCGAACTTGTTGTTACTCAAGGTTTTATTGGTTCATCTGCGACACCAAAATCAACCGTGACCCTCGGAAGGGAAGGCTCCGACTTTTCAGCCGCCGTCTTCGCTTATTGCCTTGACGCTGAAGAAGTTGTAATATGGAAGGACGTTGATGGAATACGTAACGCCGACCCGAAAAAATTCGACAAAACCGTCAAAATACCTCATCTTTCTTATCAGGAAGCCATCGAACTCGCTTTTTACGGTGCTTCGGTTATTCACTCGAAAACGATAAAACCTCTTCAAAATAAGAATATACCGTTGAAAGTCAAATGCTTCCTCGATGAGAAAATCGAACCGACCGTGATTGACGGCTTCAGCGGTTTTATCGATTACTGCCCATCGTTCATTGTCAAAGAAAAACAGACACTCGTGAGTATCACTCCGAAAGATTTTTCATTCATGAACGAGAAAAATATATCGTTCCTTTTCGGTATCTTCAACGAAATCGGCATCCACGCCAATATGATTCAGACTTCCGCACTGATGCTTTCCGTCTGTTTCAATAATGATAAAATGAAACTCGAATCACTGATGCTTTCTGTTTCAGATAAGTTTTTTGTGAGATATAATGATGATTTACAACTCTTTACAGTTCGGCATTATCGTGAAGGTGTTGAAGAAGCGTTCGTGAAAGGAAGAAAAGTTATTTTGGAACAACGCAACAGAAACAGCATTCAACTTGTGTTCGCTTAGACTTTCATTGAAAATAAGCGGGCCTTTTTTGTTGATGATGATACTTGTTTCAAAATTTTGTAACTTTACATAAACTTTTATTCCGATGCTGGAAAATTTTCTCAGATATATTCAGACTGAAAAACGCTATTCGCCTCTTACCGTAGAAGCTTATCATCGTGATTTAGAATGCTTTACAACTTATCTTGATGAAAATTACGATGGTATCGACTTGTGTGCCGCGACAACTCCTATAATAAGGTCTTTCATTATGAATATGAAAGAGAAAGGCCTTGAAAACAGAAGCGTTAATCGGACTTTGTCGGCGTTGCGTTCGTTTTACCGGTTCTGCCTAAGAGAGGGAAAAATCGACAAAACCCCGATGAATGGCGTCAAATCTCTCAAGCAACCTAAAAATATCGCCAAATTTGTTCCTGAACAGGATATCGAAAAGGTCTCTTTCAATGCTGATGAAGACGATTTTAAGATGTGTCGCGCCGAAGTCGTCTTCGAACTTCTTTATCAGACGGGTATGCGTCAGGCGGAATTACGTGGTTTGAAAGATTATGATATTGATACAGAATCTCTTACAATAAAGGTTTTGGGAAAAAGAAATAAGGAGAGAATCATCCCGATAGGAAACAGACTTATTGATGTCGTGGAGAAATATAAAAAAGTCAGAGACGCACAATATCCGAACCGACAATGCGTTAACCTTATAGTTGATGACAAGGGTGGGGAAGCGAGCCCATACCTTATTTATATTATAATTCATAATATTTTGGAAGAAGTGACGACCATAAGCCGAAAAAGCCCTCATGTGCTGCGACATACTTTCGCGACGCATCTGCTGAATGGTGGTGCTGATATACGTGCGATACAGAAACTCCTCGGGCACAGCAGCCTCGGCTCGACACAGATTTATACGCATAACACTATTGAAACACTGAAGGATATATACGGTCGGGCACATCCGCTTGGCGATGAAAAATAAAACTATATAAACCAATTAAAAAAAGGAGGATTTTATGAAAGTAACAGTTACAGCGGTACATTTCGCTATGCAGGATTCACTTGAAAGTTTTGTGGAACAGAAAGTCGAGAAGTTGTGCTCGAAATATTCCGAAGTCATCGGTGCCGAAGCAGTGCTGAAACTCGGATATGCCGAAACAGGTGAAAACAAGACGGCAAATATCAGGATTGACCTTAAAGGAAGTGACTTGTACGCCGAAAAAACGGCCTCTACATTTGAAGAAGCCGTCGATTTGTCTGTCGATGCACTGAAAAAACAACTTGAAAAATACAAGGGAAAGTTGCGCGGATAAGTTGTAATGTGTTGAAATACAATTTATTAAAGTGTGAAATAAAATTTTTTTTGAAAAAAACGCAATAAGTGTCGCACTTTTAAGAAATTTTCGTAATTTTGCAGACCATTTTAGGGGAGTATAATAGACCCGCTATAATGGGAAGTTCTTTGATGCGATGCCGGTGTAGCTCAGTTGGCCAGAGCACGTGATTTGTAATCTCGGGGTCGGGGGTTCGAATCCCTCCACCGGCTCGGATTGTCTTATTGAAAGACTCGGGGGAGTCGCATAGTGGCAATTGCAACAGACTGTAAATCTGTCCTCGGATGAGTTCGGTGGTTCGAGTCCACCCTCCCCCACGAAGAAAAGCGGAAGTAGCTCATTTGGCAGAGCGAAAGCCTTCCAAGCTTTAGGTGGCGGGTTCGAGCCCCGTCTTCCGCTCATCAGGCTGCCGGCGTAGCTCAGTGGTAGAGCACATCCTTGGTAAGGATGGGGTCATGAGTTCAACTCTCATCGCTGGCTCGGTTTTTTTTAAGAAATATTTATTAACCTTAAGTAAAAATAAAGAAGTTATGGCAAAAGAAAAATTTGACAGATCTAAACCGCACGTCAATATCGGTACCATCGGTCACGTTGACCATGGTAAGACTACTTTGACCGCTGCTATTACCAAGCACTTAGCCGCCAAAGGTTTGTCGGAGTTTAAGTCGTTCGACTCTATCGACGCAGCTCCAGAGGAAAAGGAAAGAGGTATCACCATCAACACCGCTCACGTCGAGTATCAGACTGAAAAACGTCACTATGCTCACGTTGACTGCCCTGGTCACGCCGACTACGTTAAGAACATGGTTACCGGTGCTGCTCAGATGGACGGTGCTATTATCGTTGTTGCCGCTACCGACGGTCCTATGCCTCAGACCCGCGAACATATCCTTCTCGCCCGTCAGGTTGGTGTGCCTCGCCTCGTAGTGTTCCTCAACAAGTGCGACCTTGTTGACGACGAAGAGCTTCTCGAACTTGTTGAGATGGAAGTCCGCGACCTCCTCAGCAAATATGAATTCGATGGAGACAATACTCCTATCATCCGTGGCTCGGCACTTGGCGCCCTCAACGAGGATCCGACATGGGCACCTAAAATCGACGAACTTATGGAAGCCTGCGACACATGGATTCCAGAGCCCGCACGTGCCGTCGATAAACCGTTCCTTATGCCTATCGAAGACGTGTTCTCAATCACAGGTCGTGGTACCGTTGCTACAGGTCGTATTGAAACAGGTATCGTGAAAGTTGGCGACCCTGTCGACATCATCGGTATGGGTGCTGAAAAACTCAAATCAACCGTTACAGGCGTTGAAATGTTCCGTAAGATATTGGACGAAGGTGAAGCCGGTGATAACGCAGGTCTCCTCCTCCGTGGTATTGACAAAGACGAAATCCGCCGTGGTATGGTTATCGCCAAACCGGGTTCGATTAAGCCGCACAGCCACTTCAAAGGCGAAGTTTACGTTCTTTCAAAAGATGAAGGTGGCCGTCACACCCCGTTCAGAAACAAATATCGTCCTCAGTTCTACTTCAGAACAACCGACGTTACCGGTGAAATCACCCTTCCAGAAGGAATGGAAATGGTTATGCCTGGCGACCACGTCACTATCGATGTCAAATTGATTGCCGAAATCGCTATGGACAAAGGTCTCCGTTTCGCTATCCGTGAAGGTGGCCGTACCGTTGGTTCTGGTCAGGTTATCGAAATCGTCGAAGACTAATAGTTAGTATTCAAGTTAGGGGTGGGCTTGTGTCTGCCCCTAAATATACAGGAGTAGTTCAGTTGGTAGAACGGCGGTCTCCAAAACCGCAAGTCGTGGGTTCGAGCCCTACCTCCTGTGCGTTAAAAAAAATAAAGGTTCAATAGTATGAAAAAGTTGGTAAACTATTTTAAGGAGTGTTACAAAGAGTTGGTCGAAAAGGTTACGTGGCCGACATGGACTGACCTCCGTGGTAGTGCTGTAGTCGTGTCCATTGCTTCCCTGATAATCGCTTTGGTGGTTTATATGATGGACAAGTCTTTTGAAACCTTGCTTGAAGGCTTTTACAGAGTGTTTTAGGCATGGGTATTGTTGAACCGAATCAACGTCATTTTTAAATTACTTTCAAATGGCTGAAATCTCAGGAAACGACTTGATGAAGTGGTACGTGGTGCGCGTCTTGAGCAGCAAAGAGAAAAAGGTTAAAGAATATCTCGATGCCGCTCTGAAGCGTGACGAAACGTTGGGTATGGAACTCGCTCAGGTTCTTGTCCCAATGGAGAAGGTCTATAGCATCCGTAACGGGAAAAAGGTTGTCAAAGACAAATGCCTTTATCCCGGATACGTGATGATAGAGGCCGTGTTGTCCGCAAAAGTCGTCAGTGTCCTTAAAGAGACACCGGGCATCATGGCGGGCGGTCAGCCGGGCGAACTCCAGGCCGACGAGGTAAACCGCATACTCGGTAAGGTTGATGCAATGTCAGTTACCGGCGCAGGCGTCGAAGTCTCGTTCAAGGTCGGTGAGAACGTTGTGGTTACCGACGGTCCTTTCGCAAGTTTCAGCGGAGTAGTGGAAGAGGTGATGGACGAGCGTAAGAAACTCAAAGTCATCGTTAAGATCCTCGGACGCCGTACTCCTCTTGAACTTAGTTATTTCCAAGTGAAGAGCGAATCTTGATGTTGAAAATGTTTTCATTTAACTTTTTATAAGCAAAAAAATGAAAGAAGTAAGCGGATTAATTAAACTGCAAATCAAAGGAGGAGCCGCTAATCCGGCCCCGCCCGTGGGTCCCGCACTGGGTTCCAAAGGCGTGAACATCATGGAGTTTTGCAAACAATTCAACGCCCGCACACAGGATCAGGCAGGCAAGGTTTTGCCGGTCATCATCACTGTTTACAAGGACAAGTCGTTTGATTTTGTTGTAAAAGCTTCACCAGTGGCAGTGTCCATTCTCGAAGCCGCCAAGGTCGCGAAGGGTTCAAAAGAGCCTAACCGCTCCAAAGTCGGAAGTCTTACTTGGGATGCCGTCCGCGGCATAGCCGAGAATAAGATGAAAGACATGAACTGCTTCACAGTCGAGTCTGCGATGAGCATGGTCGCCGGAACAGCACGCAGCATGGGCGTTAAGGTTACAGGCGAATCACCTTTAAAAAAAGACTAAGTCTTTAGCATTTGTAGAACAAACAAAAACAAACCAAAATGGCAAAAGTATCTAAAAAGAAAAAAGAAGCTTTGGCTAAGTTCGACAAAAGCAAAGTTTACTCCTTGACAGAAGCGGTTGATATCGTGAAGAACATCACTTACACTAAGTTTGATGCTTCAGTTGACCTTAACATCCGTCTCGGCGTTGACCCGCGTAAAGCCAACCAAATGGTGCGTGGCAGCGTTACCCTTCCTCACGGAACAGGTAAAGTCGTCCGCGTCTTGGTTCTCTGCACTCCCGATAAGGAACAGGAAGCCAAAAACGCAGGAGCCGACTATGTCGGTCTGGATGAGTATATCCAGAAGATTAAGGACGGCTGGACAGACGTTGACGTCATCATCACGATGCCTTCTGTGATGCCGAAAATCGGTGCCTTGGGACGTATCCTCGGACCTCGCGGCCTTATGCCTAACCCCAAAACGGGTACAGTGACTATGGATGTTGCTAAAGCAGTCAACGAAGTGAAAGCCGGTAAGATCGACTTCAAAGTTGATAAATACGGTATCATCCACTCGGCAGTCGCCAAAGTAAGCTTCACAGCTGAAAAAATTGCCGACAACGCGAAGGAACTGATTTCGACCGTCATCAAGTTGAAACCTGCAGCGGCAAAGGGAACATACGTCAAGAGCATCTATATCTCTTCGACAATGAGTCCCGGTGTCCAGATTGATGTCAAATCAATTGCTGTCTAATCTTTAACACGTACAGACATGAGAAAAGAAGATAAAGAAGTCATCATCAATTCTATAACCGAACAATTGAACAATTGTCACAATTTCTATCTTACCGACATCGCCAATCTCAATGCCGATAAGACCAGCCAATTGAGAAGACAATGCTTCAATAGCCAGGTGAAGCTTCTCGTTGTGAAGAACGCCCTGCTTAGAAAGGCTATGGAAAAGACAGGTAGAGATTACGGAGATTTGTACAGCGCACTGAAAGGTACTACCGCAATGATGTTTGCCGAAAGCGGCAACGCCCCTGCAAAACTTATCAAGTCATTCCGTAAGACGAACGACCGCCCCATCCTCAAAGGAGCCTACATTGAGGAATGCGTTTATGTCGGTGACAACATGCTTGACACACTCGTCAGCATAAAGTCGAAGAACGAACTCATCGCCGACGTCATCGCCTTACTGCAGTCGCCTGCAAAGAATGTTGTCAGCGCTCTTCAGAGTGGCGGACATATCCTGAGCGGAGTTGTGAAAACCTTATCCGAAAGACCGGAATAATCAGAATGATTATCATTCATAAAGAAAGAGTAAATTAAAAAAAATATCGTATAACAATTAAAATCACAGAAAAATGGCAGATCTCAAAGCTTTTGCTGAACAATTAGTTAACCTTACCGTTAAAGAGGTCAATGAACTTGCCGCTATCCTTAAGGATGAATATGGTATTGAACCCGCAGCCGCCGCAGCAGTCGTTGCAGCTCCCGCAGCAGGTGGTGAAGCCGCCGCAGCAGCCGAAGAGAAAACTTCGTTTGACGTCATCCTCAAATCAGCAGGTGCCTCAAAACTTAACGTGGTGAAACTTGTTAAGGACCTCACCAGCCTCGGCCTCAAAGAAGCCAAAGAATTGGTCGACGGAGCTCCTAAGGCAATCAAGGAAGGTGTGAGCAAAGAAGAAGCTAACGCTCTTAAGACTCAACTTGAAGGCGCCGGTGCCGAAGTTGAAATCAAATAAGAATTTCAAGTTCCTTGAAAAAGGGCATATCAACCTCAACTCCCTATCACGGGAGCTGAGGTTTGTGTGCTATAAAGCTTTGTAATAAAGCCATATAATAACCCTAAAAAACAGTCACTTTGGACAAATCACTAGAAAGAATCAGTTTCGCTTCCGTAAAGAAACCTTTTGACTATCCGGATCTGCTTGATATTCAGTTGAAGTCATTCAAAGACTTCTTCCAGTTGGAGACAAGCCCGGAAAAGAGAAGCGACGAAGGACTCCGCAAGGTATTCAAAGAATATTTCCCCGTTGTGGATTCCCGCAGTAATTATCAACTCGACTTTATCGACTATTATATAGATGCTCCGCAATACAGCATCCAGGAATGTATAGAACGCGGATTAAGCTATTGTGTAAGGCTTAAGACCAAGTTGAAACTTTCCTGCATTGAAAAAGACCGCGACGATTTCGAGACCAAGGTGCAAGACGTATATCTCGGAAACATCCCGTATATGACACCGCGCGGCACATTCGTTATAAACGGTGCCGAACGCGTCGTCGTATCGCAACTTCACCGTTCACCGGGTGTATTCTTCGGATCAAGTACGCATGCCAACGGTTCCACATTATATTCGGCACGTATAATCCCATTCAAAGGCTCTTGGATGGAATTCTCAACCGATATAAGCAACACCATGTTCGCCTATATCGATAGAAAGAAAAAATTACCGGTCACAACCCTTCTTCGTGCCATTGGCTATGAGACCGATAAAGATATCCTCGACCTATTTAATCTCGCAGTCGAGGTGAAAGTGTCCAAAAAGGACAGAAACGCTCTCAAAGGACGCAGACTCGCCGCCAAAGTCCTCCTTCCATACACGGTGGATATGACAGACGAGGAAACAGGAGAGTTCAGCACAATAGACCGTCTCGACACTCTCTGCGAAAGAGATATAGAACTTACAGACGATAAAATAGACCTTCTCTTAGAAAAAGGCATTAAATCAGTCCTTGTTCAGAATACCGACATAAAGATTTCTGACTACTCTCTGATATTCAATACATTGAGTAAGGATGGAACAAACTCTGAACGTGAAGCGGTCGAATTTATCTACAAACTGATGAAGAGTTCAGACGCTCCGGATTACGAATCGGCTCACAAATATGTTTCCGAACTGTTCCTGACAGATAAGAATTACAGTCTCGGAGAAGTCGGACGTTATCGCGTCAATAAGAAACTCAACCTTGATATACCTGAAGATATTGTCTGTCTGACAAAGGAAGACATCACTTCAATCATCAAGTACCTCATCACCCTTTCTAACGGCAAGGCAGAAGTCGATGACATCGACCACCTCAGCAACCGTCGTATAAGAACTGTCGGCGAACAGCTTTACGCCCAGTTCGGACTTGGCCTGAAGCGTATGCAGCGCACAATCAAGGAAAGGATGAACACTCATAACGAAAACGACAGTTTCACCCCGACGGATCTTGTGAATGCGAAGACCCTTTCTTCCGTCATCAACTCATTCTTCGGAACAAACCAGTTGTCGCAGTTCATGGACCAGACCAATCCTCTTTCCGAGATAACGCACAAACGTCGTATTTCGGCACTCGGACCAGGAGGTTTGTCACGTGATAGAGCCGGTTTCGAAGTGCGTGACGTCCACTATACGCATTACGGACGTCTTTGTACAATAGAAACGCCGGAAGGTCCTAACATCGGTCTGATTTCATCATTGAGCGTTTTCGCAAAGGTCAACAAGTTGGGATTCATATCGACACCTTACCGCAAGGTCAATGAGGGCGTAGTCGATTTTAAGAATGCGCCGAATTACCTTACAGCTGAAGAAGAAGAAGGTATGAACATCGCCCAGTCGTGCTCCGCGATGACTGATGACGGCAAACTCACAGACGAACTTATCAAGGTCCGCTGTATTGCCGATTATCCTATCGTGACACCTGAAAACATAGACTATATAGACGTGGCCCCGAACCAGATTTCTTCAGTGGCGGCCTCGCTTATCCCGTTCCTCGAACATGATGACGCAAACCGTGCTTTGATGGGATCCAACATGATGCGTCAGGCTGTTCCGTTGATGAATCCCGAGGCTCCTATTGTCGGAACCGGAATGGAGAGATACGTTGCAAGAGATTCGAGAGTGCTTATTGAGGCAGAGGGCAACGGCACCGTCGTCTTTGTTGATTCGACGAAGATAGTCATTGACTACGATTGGACAGAAGATGAGAAAATCGTCAATTTCGACGATAAGGTGAAGACCTACGAACTCATTAAGTTCGCGAGAACCAACCAGAGCACGGTGATGAACCAGAAACCTATCGTTAAAAAAGGCGATAAGGTCGTTAAAGGTCAGATAATCACCGAAGGATATGCCACTGCAGACGGAGACCTCGCTCTCGGACGTAACCTGATGGTTGCCTTCATGCCTTGGAAGGGCTACAACTACGAAGACGCCATCGTGATTTCGGAACGCATAGTCAAGGAAGACATCTTCACGTCGATACATGTTGACGAGTTTACACTCGAAGTCCGCGATACGAAGCGAGGCATTGAGCAGCTTACAAACGATATACCTAACGTCAGTGCGGAAGCCACCAAGGAACTTGACGAAAACGGACTCATCAGAGTCGGTGCCGAAGTCAGGGAAGGTGACATACTCATTGGAAAAATCACGCCTAAGGGCGAGACAGATCCGACGCCAGAGGAGAAACTTCTTCGTGCCATCTTCGGCGAAAAGGCCGGTGATGTCAAGAACGCCTCTTTGAAGGCTGGCCCCTCCATGAAGGGTTTCGTCATTGGCAAACGCCTCTTCTCACGTGCCGTGAAAGACCGCAAAGCCAAAGCAAAAGACAAGGAACGCATGGTGGAAATCGACAGAGAATGCAATCTCAAACTCGACGAGGTTAAGAATTTACTCGTTGACAAACTGATGGTCATACTTTCAGGTCACACCTCGGCTGGAGTTCAGAACAGATATGGCGAGACGGTCGTCGTGAAGAGAGTGAAATTTGCTCAGAAGCTTCTTAAAGATATTGATTATCAAAATATCAATTCATACGGCTGGACTTCTGACGCTCATACTAACGATCTTGTTGTTTCGGTCATTGACAACTATAATCTAAAGATTAAGGAGATTATCGGTCACTACAGCCGCATCAAGAATGTGGAGAGTGTCGGTGATGAACTTCCAAACGGCATTGTTCAGATGGCTAAAGTCTATGTCGCACAGAAGCGTAAGCTCAACATTGGTGACAAGATGGCCGGTCGTCACGGAAACAAGGGTATTGTCTCCCGCATTGTCCGTGAAGAAGACATGCCGTTCCTTGCTGACGGAACTCCTGTTGACATTGTTCTGAATCCTTTGGGTGTGCCGTCTCGTATGAACCTCGGTCAGATTTATGAGACCGTTCTCGGATGGGCCGGCAAGAAGCTTGGAAAGAAATTCGCGACTCCGATTTTTGATGGTGCGTCATTGGACGACATCAACAATCTGATGAAGGAGGCCGGACTTCCCGCCAACGGACGAATCCAGCTGTACGACGGCGGAACAGGCGAGCCATTTGATCAGGAAGCCACTGTCGGCTATATCTATATGTTGAAGCTGCATCACATGGTTGATGACAAGATGCACGCCCGTTCAATAGGACCATATTCTCTTATCACTCAGCAGCCGCTTGGCGGAAAGGCTCAATTCGGAGGTCAGCGTTTCGGAGAAATGGAAGTTTGGGCTTTGGAGGCATTCGGTGCAAGCAACGTGTTGCAGGAAATCCTTACCGTCAAGTCCGACGATGTTGTCGGCAGGGCAAAGGCCTACGAGGCGATTGTCAAGGGAGACAACATGCCGAAACCGGGTATTCCGGAATCGTTCAACGTCCTTGTTCACGAGTTACGCGGACTTGGTCTTGAAGTGACATTTGAATAATAGAAGTACCAATATCATATTCGGTAAACAATGGATAAGTCAATAGATCAAAAAATAGACAGCAATTTTTCGAGAATCACGGTAAGTCTTGCTTCTCCTGAGTCGATAATGGCTCATTCGCACGGAGAGGTCTTGAAGCCTGAGACAATAAACTATCGTTCCTACAAACCCGAACGCGACGGTTTGTTCTGCGAAAAGATTTTCGGACCCGTTAAGGACTGGGAATGCCACTGCGGAAAATACAAACGCATCAGGTATAAAGGCACGATATGCGACCACTGCGGAGTCGAGGTGACTGAAAAGAAAGTCAGACGCGAACGTGCCGGACATATCAAACTCGTAGTCCCAATCGCTCATATATGGTACTTCCGTTCACTTCCCAACAAGATTGGCGCATTGCTCGGCATTCCTGCTAAGAAACTTGAAGAAGTTATTTATTATGAATCATATATCGTCGTCCAGCCTGGCAAATTCGGTGAGACACACGATGGTGAAAAAGGCAGCAAGAAACTCGACCTTATTTCCGAACAGGAATATCACGACATTCTGAAGAGAGCCGGAAACGAAACTCTCAGTGATAAGGACAAATTCATCGCAAAGGAAGGTGCGGAAGCTATTTACGACCTTCTTGCCGAATTGTCGGAAGTCGATGAGAACGGCGAGTATGAACTCGACAAAAGAGCAGATATGCTTCGTGAAGAGGCTAATGTCGAAAACTCAGTCCAGCGCAAACAGGATCTGTTGAAGAGACTGCAGGTGTTTGAGGCATTCCGTGACTCACGCAAACGTATGGAAAACAAGCCGGAATGGATGGTGATGAGGGCAATCCCCGTCATCCCTCCGGAGCTCAGACCTCTCGTCCCGCTTGACGGAGGCCGTTTCGCCACATCAGACCTTAACGAACTTTATCGTAGAGTCATCATTCGAAACAACCGTCTGAAGAGACTTATCGAGATATCGGCCCCGGCCGTCATTCTCCGTAACGAGAAACGTATGCTTCAGGAGGCCGTTGATTCACTTTTCGACAATTCTCGTAAGTCAAGCGCGGTGAAGGCTGAATCAAATCGTCCGCTTAAGTCGTTAAGCGACAGTTTGAAAGGTAAACAGGGCCGTTTCCGTCAGAATCTTCTTGGAAAGCGTGTCGATTACTCCGGACGTTCCGTTATCGTCGTCGGTCCGGATCTCAATATGAACGAATGCGGTCTTCCTAAAGATATGGCGGCAGAACTCTTCAAGCCGTTCGTTATCCGCAAACTCATCGAAAGAGGTATCGTAAAGACTGTTAAATCGGCAAAGAAGATTGTCGATAGGAAAGATCCGGCTGTGTGGGACATCCTTGAGAATATTCTCAAAGGACACCCGGTTTTGCTTAACCGTGCTCCTACACTGCACCGTCTCGGTATTCAGGCCTTCCAGCCGAAGCTTGTTGAAGGAAAGGCCATCCGCCTGCATCCTTTGGTCTGTACGGCTTTCAATGCTGACTTCGACGGTGACCAGATGGCTGTTCACGTGCCGCTTGGTAACGCCGCCGTCCTCGAAGCCCAGATTCTGATGCTCGCATCACATAACATCCTCAACCCTGCAAACGGAGCTCCTATCACCGTTCCGTCACAAGACATGGTTTTGGGTCTTTACTATATCACGAAACCTCGTAAGAGTACGCCCGAACATCCTGTGAAAGGCGAGGGTAAGACTTTCTACGGACCTGAAGAAGTTATCATTGCATATAATGAGAAGAAAATTGACATGCACGCCGTCATCAACGTGGTCGTCACCGTTCGTGAAAACGACGAACTGGTCGAAAAGAAGGTGGAGACGACGGTCGGTCGCGTGCTGTTTAACCAGGTTGTTCCTAAAGAGTTCGGTTTCGTGAACAAACTTCTTGATAAGAAGACGCTTCGCGACATTATCGGTGAGATGGTGAAACTGCTCGGAACATCAACAACGACACACTTCCTTGACGATGTTAAAAATATGGGTTACAGCATGGCTTTCAAAGGTGGACTTTCGTTCAACCTCGGTAACGTGCTCGTCCCGAGTGTCAAGGAGAAACTTATTGAGGAAGCTAATGCCGAAGTCGCGGAAATCCGTGAGAACTACGACATGGGTCTCATCACCGATAAGGAAAGATACAACAAGATAGTCGATATCTGGGGACACGTCAAGACGAACCTTTCAAGCGAGGTTATGTCGGTACTTACCAAAGACGATCAAGGATTTAACCCTGTGTTTATGATGTTAGATTCCGGAGCTCGTGGTTCAAAAGACCAGATTAGTCAGCTCTGCGGTATGCGTGGTCTTATGGCAAAACCTCAGAAGACTACGGCCGCCGGTGGTGCTGACATCATCGAGAACCCGATTCTTGCTAACTTCAAGGAAGGACTTTCCGTGTTGGAATACTTCATCTCAACACACGGTGCCCGTAAAGGTCTGGCAGATACCGCTTTGAAGACTGCTGATGCCGGTTATCTTACACGTCGTCTCGTCGATGTCGCTCACGATGTCATCATCACTGAGAAAGACTGCGGTACGTTGAGAGGCTTGACGATGACCGCCCTGAAACGCGGAGAAGAAGTTTTGGAGAGTCTGTATGACAGAATCCTCGGCCGTGTAGCTTTGCACGATGTTGTTGATCCCAAGACAGACAAACTTATTGTTGCCGGAGGCGATGAAATTAATGAAACTAAGGCAAAAGCTATAGTCGATGCGGGTATAGAAAGCGTCGAGATACGTTCCGTGCTCACATGTGAATCGAAACACGGTGTCTGCGCGAACTGCTACGGACGCAATCTCTCCAGCGGCAAACTGGTTCAGAGAGGCGAGGCTGTTGGTGTCATCGCGGCACAGTCAATCGGTGAACCTGGTACACAGCTTACTCTTCGTACGTTCCACCAAGGAGGTACGGCATCAAAGACAGGCGAGGCTTCTTCAATTATTTCGAAACACAACGGATTATTGGAGATTACTGACCTTCGTTCTGTTGACTATGTCGATGACCTTAAGAATAAATATCAGATTGTGACAGGTCGTTCAGCCGAGATGAAGATTCTCGACATGAAGACGAAAGTGGCTCTTACGACGAGAAACATACCATACGGTTCAAAACTGTATTTCAAATCGGGTGATCAGATAAAGGCCGGAGACCTCATCTGCGAATGGGATCCGTACAATGCCGTCATCCTTTCAGAATATGCCGGAACGGTCAGATTCAACAATATCGTTGAAGGTTCGACATATCATGATGAACTCGACGAGCAGACTAACAAGCACGAATGGGTTATCATTGAAGGAAAGAAATTCGGCAGCAGCCCGTCATTCTCAATCATCGACAAGTCGGGACAAGTCATCAAGACTTACGACCTTCCTGTTGGTGCCCACATCAGCAGTCACAGCAGCGACGGTAATGTCAAGGACGGATTCAAGGTTAAGGCTGGTGACATTCTCGTTAAGATGCCGCGTGTCACGGGTTCTCTTGGTGACATCACCGGTGGTCTTCCGCGTGTTACCGAATTGTTTGAGGCGCGTAACTCGTCAGAGCCGGCAGTCGTTTCCGAAATCGACGGCGAGGTTTCGTTCGGCGACAAGTTGGTGCGTAAGAACAAGAAGATTATCATAACGTCAAAGAAGACCGGTGAAAGAAGAGAGTACCTCGTTCCGACATCGAAGCAGATACTTGCCCAGGAAGGCGATTTCGTCAAGGCAGGTCAGCAGCTTTCAGACGGAGCCATCACGCCGGCCAATATCTTGGCTATCGAAGGACCTACTAAGGTTCAGGAATATATAGTGAACGAGATTCAGGAAGTTTACCGTTCTCAAGGTGTTACTATCAACGGTAAGCATTTTGAAGTCATTGTGCGTCAGATGATGCGTAAGGTAGAAATCAAAGACCACGGCGACACTCGTTTCCTTGAGGGTGACATTGTCAACAAGATCGCTTTCCAGGAAGAGAATGACAACATCTTCGGAAAGGTTTATGTCGAAGATGCCGGCGATTCAGAGAGCCTCAGGAAGGGTCAGATTGTTTCGGCACGTCGCCTGCACGATGAAAACTCAATGCTGAAACGTAAAGACAAGAGGTTAGTTGTTACGAGACCTGCTAAGCCGGCTCAGGCTGCTCAGGTGCTTCAGGGTATCACGAGGGCGGCTTTGCAGACGGACAGCTTTATCTCTGCGGCTTCGTTCCAGGAGACAACGAAAGTACTTACCTTGGCTGCCATCAACGCCAAGAGCGATACTCTCGAAGGCATGAAGGAAAATGTCATTGTAGGACACAAAATTCCTGCAGGCACTGGTCTGAGAGAGTACGACGACCTCATTGTTTCGTCAAAGGAAGATTATGATGAGATTGTTGGTGCAAACGTTGAGATGGTTGCGGTAGATGCTGAAGAAGCATAACAGTACCACATACTTAAACGACGTCGGCGGGTTTCTCTGAAACCCGCCGACGCTTTTTTTGATATTATCGGAAGTTGTTATCCGTTGATTTTTGCCATGTGGGCAATGAGGTCGAGGACTTTGTTCGAATAGCCGATTTCGTTGTCGTACCAAGAAACGACTTTAACGAATGTGTCAGTGAGGGCGATACCGGCTTTTGCGTCGAAGATTGAAGTGCGTGTGTCACCGAGGAAGTCGGAACTTACGACAGCGTCTTCAGTGTAGCCGAGGATGCCCTTCAGTTCGCCTTCGGAAGCCTTCTTCATAGCAGCGCAGATCTCGTCATATTTGGCGGGTTTTGCAAGGTTTACGGTGAGGTCAACGACGGAGACGTCAAGCGTAGGAACACGCATCGACATACCAGTGAGTTTGCCGTTGAGTGTAGGAATGACTTTACCGACGGCCTTGGCTGCACCGGTCGAAGACGGAATGATGTTGCCGGAAGCGGCGCGTCCGCCTCTCCAGTCCTTTACAGACGGACCATCAACGGTTTTCTGTGTAGCTGTTGTCGAGTGAACGGTCGTCATCAAACCTTCGGTGATGCCCCAGTTGTCGTTCAAAACCTTCGCTATAGGAGCGAGGCAGTTCGTTGTGCATGATGCATTTGAAACAAACTGCGTTCCTTTGACGTATGTCTTCTCATTGACACCGCAGACGAACATCGGAGTGTCGTCTTTGGAAGGAGCCGACATGACGACGTATTTTGCACCGGCCTGGATATGAGCTTGGGCTTTTTCTTTTGTCAGGAACAAACCTGTCGATTCGACGACATATTCGGCACCTATAGCGTCCCATTTAAGGTCAGCGGGGTTCTTCTCAGCAGTCACGCGGATTCTGTTGCCGTTGACGATGAGTACGCCTCCGGGGACACCATCCTGCTTCTCATAATCGATGGTGCCGTCGAACATACCGTGCATAGTGTCGTATCTCAGCATATAAGCCAGATAATCCACATCACAGAGATCGTTGATTCCCACAATCTGAATGTCATCGCGCGTTTGGGCGGCACGGAAAACGAAACGACCGATACGGCCGAATCCGTTGATACCAACTTTGATTTTTTTAGCCATAATTTTACTTTTTTAAGTTAAATTGAATTTCTGTTTTTTAATCCTGATGAGGATTCTTCTTTTTGGCAAAGATAGTGTTTATTTTGATAGAAATTTTATAAAAATTAAAAAGTAAAAAGTCATACGAAAATATCATAAGTATCACACAACTTATAACTCACAACAAAGTCTTGATAAATCGCGCAATCGGACTCATTTTTGCGTAGGGTGTTAATAACTTTTTCCTTATCTTTGCAAATTAAAAACTTTTTTAAAATGGGATTAGATTCATCGAAATTTATTGAAGAAGGACTGACCTACGACGATGTTCTTCTCGTTCCGTCTTATAGTGATGTCGTTCCGCGTGATACGAATCTTCAGACGCGTTTTTCGCGCAACATCAAACTGAATATTCCTATCGTGACGGCAGGAATGGATACAGTTACGGAGGCACCTATGGCTATAGCCATCGCACAAGAAGGCGGTATAGGCGTTCTTCATAAGAATATGACTATAGAGCGTCAGGCAGCGGAAGTGCGTAAGGTGAAACGTGCTGAAAACGGCATGATAATCAATCCTGTAACAATACAGAAAGATGGGACGACGGTGCGTGACGCCCTCAAAATGATGGAGGAATACCACATCGGCGGAATACCGGTGGTTAACAGCGACAACATCCTCGTCGGCATTGTAACAAACAGAGACCTTCGTTTTGAACGTAATGTGAACCGCCCTATAGAGGAAGTCATGACTAAGGAAAACCTCATCACGACAGAGGAATTTACCGATTTTGAAAAGGCGGCCGACATCCTTCAGGCTCATCGTATAGAAAAACTGCCCGTCGTTGACAAAGGCAATCATCTTGTCGGACTGATAACGTATAAAGATATAATAAAAATCAAGGCACGTCCTAACGCGAGCAAGGATTCTCACGGGCGTCTCCGTGTTGCGGCAGCCGTCGGCATAGCAGGCAATACCATGGAACGCGCCGCTGCCCTCGTCGAAGCCGGTGTTGATGCCATCGTTGTCGATACAGCTCACGGTCACTCGCTGAACGTTATGAATGTTGCTAAAGAACTACGCAACCATTTTACGGGAATCGACATCGTTCTCGGCAATATCGCAACCGCAGAAGCTGCACGCGACCTCGCCAAACTCGATATTGATGCCATAAAGGTCGGTATAGGTCCGGGTTCCATCTGCACCACGCGTATCGTGGCAGGCATCGGAGTACCGCAGCTCACGGCGGTCTATAACGTGGCCAAAGCTCTTGAAGGAACCGGCATACCCGTCATTGCCGACGGAGGAATACGCTACACCGGCGACATCGTCAAGGCGATAGCAGCCGGTGCGTCTTCGATTATGGCCGGCTCGCTCTTCGCAGGCGTGAACGAATCTCCAGGCGACACCGTCATCTTTGAAGGAAGAAAATTCAAGACATACAGAGGTATGGGCTCGCTTGAAGCTATGCAGAACGGCTCAAAAGACCGCTATTTCCAAGATATGGAGGATGATATTAAGAAACTCGTTCCGGAAGGTATTGTCGGACGCGTTCCTTACAAAGGAAGCCTCTCCGAAGTTGTTTACCAACTTGTGGGCGGACTGCGCGCCGGAATGGGTTATACCGGCTCCAAAACCATCAACGACCTCAAGAAGGCCCGCTTCATCAAAATAACGACCTCGGGAATGCGCGAAAGTCATCCGCATGACATAACGATAACGCACGAAGCCCCTAACTACAGCACAATGGCGTAATGTTTTTAATTAAAATAATATCAAAATGAAAAGAAATCTGATAAGACTTGTATTACTCGCAATAATGACGTCGGCATCCGTAGCAGTGTCGGCACAGTCGTTTGCCAAAAAGACTTTGATAAAGTTCGGCGATAGGGACGTGACCGCCGGAGAGTTTATGGAGGTTTATGAGAAAAACAACCTCAAGGGTGAAGTCGCAGAAGTGAAGAGTATAGACGAATATATAGACATCTTCACTGATTTCAAACTCAAGGTTTTTGAAGCAGAAGCCCTCGGTTTGGATACAGTTTCCAAATTTTTGAAAGAAGTGGAAGAATACCGCAATCAGCTTGCAAAACCTTATCTGACATCTGACGGCGTGTCTGAGGATTTGGTCAAAGAGGCTTTCGAGAGAATGCAGTACGACATTAACGCAGCCCATATTCTCGTCAAGTGTGGCACTTTTGATGCTCCGGCCGATACGCTCCGTGCCTATAAGAAGGCATTGGAACTGCGCAACCGCATAGTCAAAGGCGGAGAAGACTTTAATGCAGTCGCTTCAGAATGTTCTGAGGACCCGTCTGCACGCGACATGGAGGCTATACCGGGACGTCGTCCGTTCATGCCCGGAAACAAAGGCGAACTCGGATATTTCACCGTGTTTGACATGGTTTATCCTTTCGAGACAGCCGCCTATAACACGCCTGTCGGAGAAGTGTCAATGCCGGTACGTACGGATTTTGGTTATCATATCGTAAAAGTCAATAGCAAGACGCCGGCATGTGGTGTGATAAACGTCGCTCATATTTTCCTTCAGGTCAATGACAAAGATATAGAACACAGCGATTCCATCGTAAAGATAAAGGCCGACAACATAAGAAAGGAAATTACAGCCGAAAACTGGCCGATAATGGTTTCAAGATATAGTGATGACAAAGGTACGATTGCTAACGAAGGCAGACTCAGCCCGATAAGGGTGGGAAGCATTGTCCCGCAGTTTATCGACGTCGTGAAAAACATTGAAAAAGGTCAGATTTCAGAACCTGTCAAGACGATTTACGGTTACCACATCATCAAACTCATAGGAATGATGCCGCCGACAGACTTTGAAACGTTGAAGCCGAAAATCGAGGAACGCGTCAAGCGTGACATGCGTTCGGTTGCATCGGAACAGGCCGTCGTCAGCAGGATTATGAAGGAAGAGGGCTTTAAAGAGAACGTCAAGGCGAAAGACGGCTTTATGGCCACAATAGACAGTTCTATCATCGAAGGCAAATATAGTCTGCCTGAGGGCGTTGACGGCAACAAGGTTCTTTTCAGCATTGGAAAAAAGAAATACATTGTCAGTGATTTTGCCGCATATATCGAGAAAAACCAGAGAGCTTATCCGTTTAAGACGCCGACTTCATACGCATACGAACTTTACGCCGACTTCGTTAATGTGTCCGTCAAGGAATATGAAAAAAGCATTCTTGAAGATAAATACAGCGATTTCCGCATAGTCATGAGGGAATATCACGACGGCATCCTTCTGTTTGACTTCATGGAGAAGGAAGTCTGGAAAAAGGCCTCAAACGACACCCTTGCGCTGCAGGCATACTACGACGAACATAAGTCGGAATATATGTGGGGCGATAGGGTTAAGGCCATGATAGGCACAGTTACACGCGAAGAGAGCCTTCCGCGTATGCACGAACTGATTTCATCGGGTTTGTCGGTAGATTCAATAAAGAGCATCATAAAAACCGATTCGATACGTTTTGTGAGCATTAAGGAACATTTCTACCAGAAAGGCGACAATATCTACGTTGATCAGACTCCGTGGACTGTCGGTGCCATACAGGAATGCCCCTCCGATAAGGACAAAGCGATCAGAGTCGTCCGTATAACCGATGTGCGTAAACCGGAACCGAAATCTTTTAAAGAGGCAAAGGGACTCGTGACATCTGATTATCAGACAGTTCTTGAAAAAGAACTTTTGAAGGAACTTCGCGAAAAATATCCAGTGACGATAGATGAAAAAGTTTTCGCCAAGGTGAAAAAATATTTCAACAAATAAGGCGTTCTGTTTCATAAACATCTTATATGAGAAAACAGATTTTAACACTTTTCGCACTTTTTGCCGTCTGCCAATGCTTTGCCCAGGAACAGCAGATGATAGACAGAATCGTCGCCGTAGTCGGAAAAAATATCATACTCCAGTCTGATATAGAAGGACAATACATCCAGTACAGGCTGCAGGGCGGAGTGAAAGGTGATGCCGAGAGTATTCGTTGCGAAATCCTTGAAGACCTTCTGTTTCAGAAACTTATGCTCAACGAAGCCGAACTTGACAGTATAACGGTCTCCGATGAACAAGTCGAAAGCGAGGTGGAAGCTACTATCAGGTATTTTAAGGCTCAACTCGGTTCGCAGGAAAAAGTGGAAGCGTATTTCAATAAAAGTATCAATGATATAAAGGCAGACTTGCGCCGTGTCAAAAAAGACCAGTTTCTTGTAGAACAAGTGCAACACGGAATGTTGAGCGGCATAACCGTCACTCCGAGAGAAGTGCGTAAAGTCTATGACGAGATTCCGTACGACAGCATCCCGCTCGTCAACGCACAATACGAAGTCGCACATCTTGTTAAAAAGCCGCCAGTCACGATGGATGAGAAACTCGTCGTGAAGGAGAGACTGTATCAGTTGCGCAAACGTATCCTCGAAGGCGACCGTTTCTCCACAATAGCCCTGATGTATTCGGAAGACCAAGGAACTGCTAAAAAAGGTGGCGAACTCGGCTTCCATGGACGCGGCGAACTTGATCCCAACTTTGAGGCTGCCGCTTTTAACCTTCGCGAAGGCGAGATTTCCGAAGTTATCGAGTCGGAATACGGCTACCATATCATTCAGATGATAGAGAGAAGAGGCGACTATGTCAACGTGCGCCATATTCTTCTGACTGTGAAAGTCTCACCGGAAGCCCTTCAGAAAGCTTACGACGAACTTGACTCGATAGCGACTATCATCAGAAACGGTGAGATGACTTTCGAAGAAGCTGTCAAGAAATTCAGCGATGAGGACGATAAAGTCAACGGTGGTGTTCTCGTCAACGCAAATTCGGGAAGTACGCTGTTTAATGCCGAAGACCTTCCACAATCGGTGTCGGCATACGTGATGCGTCTTTCGGAAGGACAGATGTCAATGCCTGTTCCGATGAAGACTTCCAACGATAAGGACGCTTTCCGTCTTCTTTATCTGCGGAAAAAGACTACTCCGCATAAGGCCAACCTGAAGGACGACTATAACCTTATTCAAAACTGGGCGTTGCAGCAGAAACGTCGTGAAGTTATGGATAAATGGATTGAGACGAAAGCCAAAAGAGCCTTTATAAAAGTTAACGACGATTTTAAGAATTGCGAGTTCAAATATAATTGGGGAATCTAAGTATGTTCAACTCTGACGTTGAGGGCGCGGAAGCCCTGAAAGAATACTACGGGCGTCTCCGTAATGAGATTTCCAAGACAGTTGTCGGCCAAGACGAAGTGATACATGATGCTGTTGTGGCCGTCTTCTGCCAAGGACACGTGCTGCTCGTCGGCGTACCGGGACTCGCTAAGACATTGCTCGTCAATACGATAGGAAAAGCTCTCGGCTTGTCGTTCAGCAGAATACAGTTCACTCCCGACCTGATGCCTTCCGACATCATCGGTACCGAGATTCTTGATGAACATCGGCAGTTTAAATTTGTGAAAGGCCCCGTCTTCGCCAACGTCATCCTCGCCGATGAGATTAACAGAACGCCTCCCAAGACGCAGGCCGCGTTGTTGGAAGCTATGCAGGAACGTCGCGTCACCGTGTCGGGCTCTACATACGTGCTTGACGAGCCGTTTTTCGTCCTTGCCACACAGAACCCCATCGAGCAGGAAGGAACGTATCCTCTTCCGGAAGCGCAGTTAGACCGCTTTATGTTCAACCTCCGCCTCGATTATCCGTCTTTTGAAGAAGAACTCGCCGTTGTGAAAGGTACGACTATTGGTGTCAGTGCAACAGTCAATGCGGTGATGACGTCAGAGGAAATACTTTATTTTCAGCAGCTTGTGCGTCGCGTCCCGGTGCCTGACAATGTATATTCATACGCTGTAAGGCTTGTATCGAAGACGCGTCCGACGGTTGCGGAAGCTGATGAATGGAGCCGTAAATATCTAAGCTGGGGAGCAGGGCCGCGAGCCTCACAATACCTTATCCTCGGCGCAAAGGCTAACGCACTTCTCAGCGGCAAACTCTCGCCTGACATCGAAGACGTGCGCCGCGTCGCTGTTCCGGTGCTGCGCCACCGCATCATACGCAACTATACCGCCGAAGCCGACGGCATGACCGTTGACGACATCATACGACATTTTATCGACTATAACTAAGTAATGCTGCTATGAATGTCCTGATTTGCCCGTTGAACTGGGGACTTGGTCACGCAAGTCGTTGTGTGCCGGTTATAAGGCTGCTGCAGAAGTCGGGACATAACGTCATAATCGCAGCCGACAAAGGACCCTTGGCCTTTTTGCAGAAAGCGTTTCCCGAACTTGAGTTTGTCCGTTTCCCCGGTTTCGAGCCGGAATACAGCCGCCGCGATTCTCAAGTGTGGAAGTTTATTTCGATGATACCGCGCGCATTAGTCTCTTTTCATCGCGAACATCAGACCCTGAAACGCATACTGCGTTATTATTCAATAGATATGATTATCTCCGACAACCGTTTTGGATGTTGGAATGCCAGAGTGAAGAGCATTTATATGACGCATCAGCTTCATATCCAAATGCCGAAATATTGGCGATGGGCCTCCTTCATTGTCAATGGAATGCACCGAATGTATATGTGTCATTATGATGAGATTTGGGTTCCTGATGTTGAAGACGAAAAAGAGTCACTTGCCGGAAGCCTTTCGCATCCTCCTGTCGGAAAGAAAACGCGTTATATCGGCCTGAAGAGTCGTTTCGAGAACAACGCCGATGTGTTAGAAGATAAGAAACACGACATTTTATGGTTAGCCGTGATGTCAGGACCGGAGCCGCAACGCACGATGTTTGAAAACCTCGTCATTGAGAAAGCGCGAAGCGTTCACGGAAAAGTCGTCATTTTGAGGGCTTTGCCCGACAGCAGCGAGGAACCGTCAGATCTGCCGCCGAATGTCACGGTGTTTAATCATGTGAACGATGAGATGTTCGTCAGTTTGGTCAGACGCTCGGAAGTTATCATCTGCAGGGGCGGATATACGTCGTTGATGGATTTGGCGGCGTTGAACAGAAAGGCTTTTCTCGTCCCGACGCCGGGTCAGACGGAACAGGAATATCTCGCCGAATATCTTTCAGACAAGGGCTTCCGCTGGTGCAGGCAGAAAGAGTTTCTGAATATTGAAATCATTTAAAAAAAAAGTTTTTCTGAATAAAAAAAACGGTAACTTTGCAGCCGAAATAAGGATGCTTTTTATCGGGTATTTCAATAAAAAAGTCCTTACGGGTGAAAAACGGGTTCTGTTTCACTTGTAGGATTAGATGTTTTACAGAACCCGCAAAAATTAAATTGTAGTATGAAAAAATTATTCAGATTAGCTGCTTACGGTTTTGCAATCATTGCCGCGTTTTCCTCATGCAGTAAAAGTGACGACGGACTTTCACAAAAAGATGTCGAAACCAAGATTATCGGAAGATGGAAAAATCACCGTCTTGAGGGTGAAGAGTACATAACCAACAACAAAAGGGTCATGACGTTTGTAGAAGGAGGCAAAGTGCTTTATTCTATGGCAGGCGTTCACGCCGACCTTCAAGATGTCTGGTATAACAAGACCGAATTTTCCTACTCGGTAGATGGAACTACCATCAATGTGTATGGAAGCGCACTGTCAACAGAGGCATTTGTGTCGATGACCGTCAACTCGATAAGCGACAATAAAATGAATACGGTTTTCGTAAACGGAGGATTCCCTGATATCAAATTTAATGAGGAATACGAAAGAGTCACTGTTGATTATTCCTCTGATATAATCGGACTTTGGGAAGGCGTTGAATTTACAGGCGACGAGACTTTCGGTGATGCAAACCACCGCATCAAATACGAAGACAACGGTACGTCTGTGTATTACGACAAAGTCGGAGAAGAATGGAAGCCGAGAGAAGATGTGTTCAGCAGGTACAATGTTGACGGCGACTGGCTCGCCTCTCAGTGGCAGAACGCCGATAGCGATGTGATTAACTTTGAATTATGGGAAATCGCTGAAATCAATGACACCACGATGAAATGGACGGCTCTTCGCGAAAGAGAAGACGGCACACGCTACACCGCAACATTCACGTGGAAAAGAATAGAATAAGTTCTTCATAGAAATTATTTCAGTAGCCGCAGCAATGCGGCTTTTTTTTTGTTCGAAATCATTATCTTTGCACATTATGATAAACGTCGAGATTTGTTGCAATTCGGTCGAGTCGGCACGTAACGCGAAGTCTGCCGGTGCTAAGCGGATAGAGCTGTGTGACAATTTGGAAGTGGGAGGTCTGACTCCGCCGGAAAGTGTTGTTGAAGAATGCGTTAAAGAACTAAAATTGCGCACTCGTGTCTTGGTGCGTCCGCGCGCCGGCGACTTCTGTTATTCGCAGTCGGAATATGAACTGATAAAACGGCAGGTCGAGATGTGCTCCCGTTGCGGCGCACACGCCGTCGTAGTTGGTTTCCTTCATGAAGACGGCACCGTCGATATGGAACGTACTCGTGAGATTGTGCGTATCGCGGCTCCGATGCAGGTTACGTTTCATCGCGCCTTCGATGAATGTACCGAACCTCTCGCGTCGTTGGAAAAAATTATCGAATGCGGCTGCCACCGCATACTCACTTCGGGCTGCGCGGCTTCAGCCGAAACAGGCATTCCAATGCTGCATCAGCTCGTGGAAAAAGCCGCCGGCCGTATCGTTATTCTCGCCGGAGCGGGCATCACGCCTCAAAATGCAGCCGAGATAATAACTAAAACTAATGTTTCCGAAATCCACGGTTCATGTAAGCGTACCCTGCCCGACGGAAGACTGATTACCGACGAGGAAACGGTGAGGCAGCTGATAGATGTGGTAAAAGATTTGAAATAAATATTTGTAAATTTTTTGATATGAAAAAATGTTGTGATTTTTTATTTGTCCGCCAGATGCTTTTCACGGTTGGTGCTCTGCTCCTGTTGTCGGGCTGTGACAACGAATGTCATTTCATCACCGATAAACAATATCGTGCTCAGGTTCATGCCGATTTTGTTGAGCGTCAGGATTTTGCGCAGTGTAGGGCGGAATCGCTCTTTTCAGGAATGGACACGCTTTGCTGCCGCGATCGCGAGGCCATGGAATTTCTTTATTCGTATATGCCGTACAGCGATCTTGCCGACTACGATGCCGACTTCTTCCTTAAGCAGGTGCAATGCGCTTTCGAGGCACGCGAAACATTCAGTTGGGGCAAGATTGTTCCGGAAGACATCTTCCGCCATTTCGTCTTAGTTTATCGTGTCAACAATGAAGACCTCGATACAGCCAGAATGCTGATGTTCAATGAGTTGAAAGATAGAGTGAAAGACCTTTCGATGGAACAGGCGGCTCTTGAAGTAAACCATTGGTGTCATGAATATGTGGCTTATCGCGCTGCCGATATGCGTACTTCCGCACCTCTTGCCACAATGCGTACTTCGTTAGGACGTTGCGGTGAAGAATCGACTTTCACGGTTACTGCTTTGAGGGCAGTCGGCATCCCGGCTCGCCAATGCTATACTCCGCGTTGGGCTCATTGCGACGACAATCATGCCTGGGTCGAAGTGTGGATTGAGGGCGAATGGAAGTTCCTCGGTGCCTGCGAACCAGATCCGGAACTGAATATGGGCTGGTTTTCGGTGCCTTCGACGCGCTGTATGATGGTTCACAGCAAGGCTTTCGGACGTTATCATGGAGATGAGGAAGCCGTTGTACAGACTCCGCTCTACAGCGAACTCAACCTCTTGTCGCATTATGCCCCGACACGTCGCGTCACCGTTTCCGTGTGCGATGAAATGAATCAGCCTGTGACAAACGCCACGGTGAAGTTCAAACTTTACAACTACAGCGAATACTACACTCTCGCGTCCGTGAAGACCGACTCTGAAGGAAATGCTTCTCTTACAACCGGTTTGGGTGACCTTCTCATCTGGGCGACCGACGGCGTAAAATACGGCTACAGCAAACTTGACGTGCGCCAGGACAATGTAGTTTCCATCTGTCTGACTCGTACACCGAATATTGAATATGTTGAAGAACTCGACATCATTCCTCCGGCGGCCGGCGAAGATAAGGTTGTGCCAAGCGAAGATGCCGTGGCGCGGAATACACAACGTATCGCCTACGAAGATTCTGTCCGCCAAGCCTATACTGCGACATTCTGCAATGAAAATAATTATAAGGATAACCTCAAACTGCCTCGCTGTATGTCAACGATGACCGAAACGCAGCTTTGTGAAATCATGGTCAAGGCGGAAGGTAATTATGCCGAAGTCGGTAAGTTCATCAGTGAACATTGTTGCGATGCAGATATTTACGATTATCTTCGCAGTTATTCTGATAAAGATTTGCGCGATACGCCTGTAGAAATCTTTGAATCTCAATATACTCAGTTCGATGAATTAAAAACTTGCAACCCAAAACTTACAATCCAAAACTATAAAAAAGGAGTCATGCCGGCCAGAATCAGTAACGAACTCGTGCGTCCGTGGAGACATTTTCTCGCAGAGGCAATGTCGAAAGCCGGTGTCGAAGCCAATGCCGAAAGCATCAGGCAGTGGACTTTGCGCAATGTTTTTGTTGATGACGAAGGGAACTACTATCATTGCCCGATTTCGCCTCGCGGTGTCTTCGAACTGCGCCACAGTGACCTGCATAGTCGTGACATCTTCTTTGTCGCCGCCTGTCGTTCGATGAACGTGCCGGCCTATCTCGACAACGCCACCAATATTATCTATGTTTGGAATGAGGCAGACGGCGATTGGCAGAAAATGTCTTTTGATGCCGATGAGGAAAAAACGCAGCCGACAGCCTCGCTCACACTTACTTATCAAGGCGAGAATCCCGAAGTGCCGATTTATTGGCCGCATTTCGCGATAGCTAAATATGAAAACGGTGATTTCGTCACTTTCGACTTTGAAGGCGATGCGCGTTTGGAGAAATTTCCTGCCACGCTTCAGTTGGAACCTGGTTATTATTGCCTTTTCACCGGAAACAGGTATCCTGAAGGCGATGTCCTGAGTCGAATGGAGTTCTTCAGTCTTCATGATGGAGAAAACCGTTCGGTCGAAATCATTTTACGTCCTTTAATAGAGAAGGAAACTCAGACATACGCCGTCATCAATCTTGATTTTCCCGTTGATGACGCCGGCATGATTTACATCGATTTGGGCGATTACCGCGAGCCGTCAAAACACTTAGTCAAGGAGATGCAGGAACAGCGTAAGGCGTTGGAGCAGTGGGGTGGAAAGATTTACATGCTTGTTCCTGATAATGTCGATGCAAAGGCGTGGAATTTTCCCAATACTGAAATTGTCAGTCGGCAGAATGCCGGCGCGTTAGGATTATCGTTGCTCGAAATCATCAGTCCCTCTCAGGAAAAACCCGACTGTCCTTTCGTGGTCTGTATCAATAAAGGAGGTGAAATACTTTTCCATAGTCAGGGCTACAAAATCGGTCTCGCTGAACAGATGCTGAAACGGTTTTAGAATCAACGATTAGACTAATCGTCATTTCAAAATATGCATTTTAAAGAATTTTGAACGGCGTGTAACTCACTTTAAGAGATAAAACGAATGCCGTCTTAAACCACATAATGTATTGATATTATGTGGTTTATTTGTTTTAAGACAATCCTTGTTGATAAGTTGTCCACTGAAAATCTATGTTTTAATAAAATTTTTTATCAAAATGTTACACGCATTGAAAAAAGTCGTACCTTTGCAGCCGAAAAAAGAGTTATCTAAAGTAACTTAAAAGAGGGTTAGGGACCTGATAAGTTAAACGTTAGAGGTTTCTCGTTGAATTCCGCGTGTTCGGGATGTGGGTTCAGCGCGTTTTACAAACAAGAGCCGTTTGGCTGTCACTTTCCTAATTGTTTTGTTGAGTTTCAATAGTTTGACTTTTTTTGAAAGTTGAATAAAGAGTTATTTTATAATAAAAGGTAAAAGTAAAATTTTAAACAAAACAAAGAATGCCAACGATTCAGCAATTAGTCCGCAAAGGACGTCAGCAGTTGAAGGACAAGAGCAAGTCTCCTGCCTTGGATTCGTGCCCGCAGCGTCGTGGCGTTTGTGTCCGTGTTTACACCACAACGCCTAAGAAGCCTAATTCGGCTATGAGAAAAGTTGCAAGGGTGCGTCTGACGAATCAGAAAGAAGTTAACGCCTACATTCCAGGCGAAGGTCACAACCTTCAGGAGCACTCCATCGTCATGATCAGGGGAGGCCGTGTGAAGGATCTTCCAGGTGTCCGTTATCACATCATTCGCGGTGCATTAGACACAGCCGGTGTTGACGGTCGTCTCCAGCGCAGATCGAAATATGGTGCCAAACGTCCGAAAAAGGCAGCTGCCAAGAAGTAATCAACACAAAACGCTTTAAACAATGAGAAAAGCTAAACCAAAAAAGAGAATCATCCTTCCGGATCCGAAATATGGCGATGTCAACGTCACCAAGTTCGTCAATAACATTATGCTGAAGGGTAAGAAAAACATTGCTTACGACATCTTCTACCAGGCTATGGACATAGTGGCCGACAAGATGAAGGAAGATCCGGTCGAAGTTTGGAAGAAAGCCCTCGCCAACGTAACCCCTCAGGTCGAGGTGAGAAGCCGTCGTATCGGTGGTGCTACATTCCAGATTCCTTCCGAAATTCGCCCGTCGCGTAAGCAGAGCCTCGGCATGAAGAACCTTATCGGATACGCCCGCAAACGTCACGAGAAGACCATGGGCGACAAACTCGCCGGTGAGATAATGCAGGCCTATAAAGAAGAAGGTGCAGCCTTTAAGAAAAAGGAGGAAATCCACAGGATGGCCGATGCCAATAAGGCATTTTCACATTTCAGATTCTAAAGCATCATAAAAGGTGGCAGACAACGGTCAAAATATAAACAAAATCTCCGTAACGCGCAATATAGGCATTATGGCGCACATCGATGCCGGTAAAACGACAACGACGGAGCGTATTTTGTTCTATACGGGCCGTAACCACCGTATCGGCGAGGTGCACGATGGTGCCGCGACAATGGACTGGATGGTTCAGGAACAGGAACGCGGAATCACTATCACATCAGCCGCTACGACAGTCTTCTGGACGCTCGACAACACCCAATACAAGATAAACATCATCGACACACCCGGACATGTGGACTTCACGGCCGAGGTGGAACGCTCACTCAGAGTCCTCGATGGTGCAGTCGCGCTCTTCTGCGCAGTCGGAGGCGTCGAGCCGCAGTCAGAGACAGTTTGGCATCAAGCCGATAAATATAAGGTGCCCCGCGTGTGCTTCGTCAACAAGATGGACCGCAGCGGAGCAGACTTCTTTAAAGTCGTTGACCAGATTCGCGAGAAACTTGGCGCAAATCCGGTACCCGTCCAAATCCCGATAGGTGAGGAAGAGAACTTCATAGGAGTAATCGACCTTATTAAAAACAAAGCCTACGTATGGGATGAAGACGAGTTGGGCGTTAACTTCAGGGAAACCGAAATGCCTGAAGAACTCGCCGAGACAGCATCAGAATACAGGATGAAACTCGTAGAGGCCGTTGCCGAAAACAATGACGACCTTCTCGAAAAGTTCATGGATGACCCCGATTCTATCACGGAGGAGGAAATCAAGGCAGAACTGCGTAAGGCGACCATAGCACTCCGCGTCTGCCCCGTGATGTGCGGCGCATCGTTCAAAAACAAGGGCGTGCAGTGCCTGCTCGATGGAATTGTCGAATACCTGCCAAGCCCCTTGGACATTGACGCCGTCAAAGGCATCAACCCCAAAAACGACAAAGAGGAAATACGTAACACAGATCCGAAAGAGCCTTTCTGCGCTCTTGCATTCAAGATTGCTACAGATCCGTATGTCGGTTCTTTGGCCTTTTTCCGCGTCTATTCCGGCTCGTTCGATGCGGGACAGACTGTACTTAACGCAACAACTGGCAAAAGAGAGCGTATCGCGCGTATCATGCAGATGCATGCAAACAAACAAAATCCTCTTGATAGAATCGAGGCTGGCGACATCGCCGCAGCCGTCGGTTTTAAGTCGATACGCACCGGTGACACCCTCACTGATGAGAAGCATCCCCTGCTTCTCGAAGCCATAGCATTCCCTAACCCCGTTGTACAAGTAGCAGTCGAACCAAAGACGCAGGCCGAGATGGAAAAACTGTCAAACGCACTGACTAAGCTGGCCGAAGAAGACCCGACATTCCAAGTCTCGACAGACGAAAATTCCGGACAGACTATAATAGCAGGAATGGGCGAACTTCATCTTGACATACTCATCGACAGACTCAAGAGAGAATTCGGCGTAGAAGTCAACGTCGGAAACCCGCAGGTGGCCTACAAAGAATCGTTTACCGAAACGGTGCGCTACCACGAGGTTTATAAAAAACAGACAGGCGGCAAGGGCAAATTCGCCGACATAGAGTTCGAAATCGGCCCCGCCGACGAAGGACAGACGGGACTTCAGTTTATCAATGACGTCAAGGGCGGAAATATACCGAAGGAATATATTCCTTCAATAGAAAAAGGCTTCAAGTCATCACTTTCAAACGGCATTCTCGCCAGCTTCCCGATGGATTCCGTCAAGGTTCGCCTTATCGACGGCTCTACACATCCGGTTGATAGCGACGCACTTTCATTCGAGATTGCGGCACACGTAGGATTCAAAGAAGCAGGCCAACTTGCCAAATCTGTTGTGATGGAACCCGTTATGAAGGCCGAAGTAAGAGTACCTTACGAATATCTCGGCGACGTGACGGGCGACCTCAACAAGAGACGCGCCATACTTCACGCAGTGCAGGCGGAGACGACACAACAGATTATAAAGGTTGACGTACCTCTTTCGGAAATGTTCGGTTATATCACGACGTTGAGGACACTGACACAGGGACGCGGCAACTTCAGCATGGAGTTCAGCCACTATTCGAGAGTCCCCGACGACTTGGCCGACATAGTGATAAGAAAAGCCAAAGGCACGTACTTCTTTTTTTAAGAAACGATAGTGAGAAGAATCAAGAAATTAATGAGAAAATAAAAATAATAAACAAAACTCTTATGAGCCAAAGAATTAGAATCAAACTTAAGTCGCACGACCACAACTTGGTTGACAAATCAGCCGAGAAAATCGTGAAAACCATCAAAATGACTGGTGCAGTAGTCAGTGGTCCCATACCGCTTCCTACCGACAAGAAAATTTACACCGTTCTGCGCTCAACCTTCGTTCACAAGAAATCGAGGGAGCAATTCGAGTTGTCGTCCTACAAGCGTCTGCTTGACATCTACAATTCGTCTTCGCAAACCATCGACGCCCTGATGAAGCTTGAACTGCCCAGTGGTGTAGAAGTGGAAATTAAACTTTAAATGTTAAACTATCTAGTAATTTAAATCTTAGCAGCAATGTCAGGAATACTAGGAAAAAAGATTGGGATGACCAGCATCTACGACGAGAGCGGCAAAAACGTGCCCGTGACCGTCATTGAAGCAGGTCCTTGCGTAGTTACCCAAGTAAGAACGAAAGAGAAAGACGGCTACGATGCAATCCAACTGGCGTTTGACGAGAAAAAGGTCAAGAATACCAGCAAGGCCGAGATTAAGCATTTCGAGAAAGCCGGCACGACTCCCAAGAAACTCGTAAGGGAGTTCACGCGTTTCGAGGCAGGACACAGAAAGAGTCTGGGCGAGACGCTCACAGTGGACGTGTTTATGGAAGGCGAATTTGTCGATGTCAGCGGCATCAGCAAAGGTAAGGGCTTCCAGGGTGTCGTCAAACGTCACCATTTCAATGGTGTCGGTCAGTCAACTCACGGTCAGCACAACCGTTTGAGAAAACCTGGTTCAATCGGCGCATGCGCCTATCCTGCAAGAGTCTTCAAGGGCTTGAGAATGGGCGGTCAGATGGGCAACCACAAGGTTAAAGCCATCAACCTTCAGATAATGAAGATCAACGTCGAGAAGAATTTGTTAGTAGTGAAGGGTTCCGTACCGGGATCTAAAAATGGATACTTAAAGATAGAGAGATGGAGTTAGAAGTTTTAAAGATAACCGGAGAATCAACAGGCCGTAAAGTCCAGTTGAACGACAATATCTACGGAATCGAGCCTAATGATCACTGCATCTATTTGGATGCCAAGCTGATAATGGCCAACAAGCGTCAGGGAACGCACAAGTCAAAAGAACGTAGCGAAATCGCCGGCAGCACACGCAAACTCTTCCGTCAGAAGGGAACAGGCGGTGCGCGTAGAGGCGACATCAACTCTCCCCTTATGCGCGGTGGTGCGAGAGTCTTCGGACCACAACCACGCGACTACGGTTTCAAACTGAATAAGAAGGTGAGACTTCTCGCACGCAGATCCGCTCTTTCGTACAAGATGAAAGATTCGGAAATAACGATCCTCGAGGATTTCACATTCGACACAATCAAGACAAAGAAAATGGTTGAAGTCCTGAATAACCTTAAAGTTAATGGTGGCAAAAACCTGTTTGTGTTAGCAGAGCCCGACAAAAACGTCGTTCTTTCCGCAAGAAACATACAGCGCACTCAGGTTACCCTTGCACGCAACCTTAATACTTACGACATCCTCAACGCCAAGAAGATTTTCATCTTGGAAAGTTCGCTTAAACCGATCGAGGAAATTCTTGGATAAACAATTAAAAACGAAAGAAGATGATTATCATAAAGAAACCGGTCGTTACGGAAAAAATGACAGCGATGAGTGAAAAACTCGGCCGCTATGCATTCATAGTGGACAAACGCGCTAACAAACTGCAGATCAAGGCTGCGGTTGAGGAACTCTATAATGTGAAGGTTGACGCAGTCAACACTATCAATTACGAAGGAAAGCTCAAATCACGCTACACCAAGGGCGGCGCCGTCGTCGGAAGAAGAGACGCCTTCAAGAAAGCAGTCGTGACTTTGAAAAAAGGTGAAACTATTGACTTTTTTAGCAGTATTTAGAAATGGCTTTAAAGAAATACAAACCAACGACCCCGGGTCAACGCTTTAAGGTTATAAGTGCGTTTGACGAAATTACAACGAGCAAGCCGGAGAAGTCATTGCTTGCTACCAAGAAGAGCACCGGAGGACGTAATAACACTGGTAAAATGACTGTTCGCAATATCGGCGGCGGCCATAAGCAGAAATATAGAATCATTGACTTCAAGAGAGACAAGGACGGTATTCCGGGTGTCGTTAAGACCATCGAATACGATCCGAACCGCACAGCACGTATCGCCCTCATCGCTTACGCTGACGGCGAGAAACGCTATATTATCGCCCCTCAGGGCTTGAGCGTCGGTCAGACAATCATGTCGGGCAAAGATGCAGTTCCGAGCATCGGCAATACGATGTTCCTGAGTGATGTTCCTTTCGGAACCATCATCCACAACATAGAGCTTCGCCCTGGTCAGGGTGCTAAGATGGCCCGCAGCGCCGGTGCCTATGCACAGCTGATGTCGCGCGACGGCAAATTCGCAATCCTCAAGATGCCTTCAGGCGAGACACGTCTCGTACTTCAGGCCTGCAAAGCCACTATAGGCACAGTGTCGAATGTTGACCACAACCTCGAGAAATCAGGTAAGGCCGGTAGAAGCCGCTGGTTGGGTCGTCGCCCGCGCGTCCGTGGTGTCGTCATGAACCCAGTCGATCACCCGATGGGTGGTGGTGAAGGCCGTGCATCAGGAGGTCATCCGCGCAGCCGTAAGGGTTTGCCGGCGAAAGGCTACAAGACACGTTCGCCAAAAGCCCAGTCAACGAAGTACATCATAGAGAGAAGAAAGAAGTAATAAACCAGGTAAAAAAAAGTAAATATGAGTCGTTCGCTTAAAAAAGGACCATTTATCCACTACAAACTCGAGAAAAGAGTTTTGGATAATGTTGCAACAGGTAAGAAGACCGTCATCAAGACCTGGTCGAGAGCTTCGATGATTTCTCCGGATTTCGTCGGACAGACAATAGCTGTTCACAATGGTAACAAATTCATTCCGGTTTACGTGACAGAAAACATGGTTGGTCACAAACTCGGCGAGTTCGCCCCGACCAGAACCTTCCGCGGTCATGCCGGTAATAAAAAGGATGCTAAATAACAGGTAAAATGGGAGCAAGAAAGAAAAACAGAGCTAATGCTATCAAAGAAGCACGTAAACAGTGCGCATTTGCCAAACTTAACAACGTGCCGACATCTCCCCGCAAGATGCGTCTTGTGGCAGATATGATAAGAGGAATGAACGTGAACCTTGCACTACATACCCTGATGTACTCGCCTAAGGCGGCTGCAAAACCGGTTTATAAACTCCTCCGTTCGGCTATTGCCAACTGGGAAGCTAAAAACGCCGGTAAGAACATCGACGATGCAAATCTCATTGTTGAGACAATCTTCGTTGACGAGGGTCGCACGCTCAGACGTATTCAGCCTTCCAACCACGGAAGAGCCTACCGTATCCGCAAACGCTCCAACCACGTCACAATAGTCGTTGGAAGCAGAATAGCAGCCGATACAGAAGAAAAAGTTGAAGAAAATAAATAAGAGATTACAATGGGACAAAAAACGAATCCAATAGGTCTTAGATTAGGAGTCATAAGAGGATGGGACTCCACATGGTACGGCGGCAAGGATTTTTCCAGCAAACTCGTCGAGGACGAACAGATCCGCAAGTATCTGAACGCCCGTCTCGGCAAGGCCGGTCTCTCCAAAATTGCTATCGAACGCACCCTTAAAGTCGTCATCATCTCCATATACGCCGCACGTCCGGGTATGATAATCGGAAAAGGCGGCTCCGATGTGGAAATGCTTAAGGAAGAACTTAAGAAACTCACCGGCAAGGACGTTCAGATCAACATCAACGAGATAAAGAAACCCGAACTCGACGCCTATATCCAGGCCAGCACAATAGCAAAACAAATCGAAGGACGTGTCTCTTTCCGCAGAGCGATCAAAAACGCCGTCTCAGGGACTATGAGAATGGGTGCCCAGGGCATCAAGATTGTAGCTTCAGGACGTGTAGGCGGAGCAGAAATGTCACGTAAGGAAACTTACAAGGAAGGACGTATCCCGTTGCACACCCTCCGTGCCGACATCGACTACTCGTTGGTCGAAGCTCACACAACTTACGGCCGCATCGGTATAAAGGTGTGGATCTGCAAGGGTGAGATTTACGGCAAACCGGAACTCATCCCAATGAACGCCCCGAGCACTGCTAAAAAACAGTCGGCTCCGAGAATCGGCGGCGAAAGACCAGCACGCCGTGGCGGTAACAGACCTCAACGTAATAAGTAAGAGAATAAAAAATCTATAAACGATGTTACAACCCAAGAGAACAAAGTTCAGAAGACCCCAGAAAGGCAAGATGAAAGGCAACGCGTTCCGCGGCCACGAACTTGCATTCGGCTCCTTCGGAATAAAAACAATGGATGAAGCACTGATAACGGCACGCCAGATCGAAGCCGCCCGTCAGGCCGTCACACGTTATATGAAACGTGAAGGACAAATTTGGATTAGAATATTCCCCGATAAGCCTATTACCAAGAAACCCGCCGAAGTGCGTATGGGTAAAGGTAAAGGTAATGTCGAATACTTTGTCGCTCGCGTGACCCCCGGTCACATGCTTTTTGAAGCAGAGGGCGTGTCATTGGCCGTCGCCAAGGAAGCACTGCGCCTTGCCGCTCAGAAACTGCCTGTAGCAACAAAATTCGTTGTGAGAAGAGATTACGTCGAATAATCAACACATCCTACTATGAAACAGGAAGAAATTAGAGAAATGAGCACAGCCGACCTGAAGGAACGCCTTGAAGAGACACGTATGCAGTACATCAAAATGAAGATGAACCACGCCGTCTCTCCGTTGGAAAACCCCTCCAAACTGACTGCTACACGCAAGACCATTGCGAGAATGATGACTGAACTGACCAAACGTCAGAACGCAGAACAAAAAAACAAGTAACATAAACGACGAAAGGAAATACAATGGAAGAAAGAAACCTTAGAAAAGAGAGAATCGGTCTCGTTGCCAGCAATAAGATGGACAAGACCATCGTCGTTGTAGTGGAACGCCGCAAAAAGCACCCCATTTACGGCAAATTCGTTAAAAACTCGACGCGCTTTATGGCTCACGATGAGAAGAACGAATGCAATATCGGAGACACCGTGCGCATTATGGAAACCCGTCCGCTGAGTAAGAACAAACGTTGGAGACTCGTCGAAATAATAGAAAGGGCTAAGTAATGATACAACAAGAATCCAGACTTGCAGTAGCTGACAACAGCGGAGCAAAAGAAGTTCTCTGCATCAGAGTGTTGGGCGGAACCAAGAAACGTTATGCCCATATCGGCGACGTCATCGTGGCATCCGTCAAAGACGCCATCCCCAGTGGAAACGTGAAAAAAGGTTCTGTGGTGAAAGCCGTCGTGGTCCGTACCAAGAAGGAAACACGCCGCGCCGACGGTTCCTACATCCGCTTCGACGACAACGCCTGCGTCCTCCTCAACGGAACGGGCGAAATGATTGGAACGCGTATCTTTGGACCAGTGGCCAGAGAGTTGCGTGAGAAATCTTATACGAAAATAGTGTCCTTGGCACCAGAAGTGCTTTAATATGAAAGGAAAAAGAAATGACAAAATTGTTTGTAAAGAAAGGCGATAACGTAAAGGTACTCTCCGGAGAGTCCAAGGGAAAGACAGGTCGCGTTCTCAGCGTTAATGTCGAGAAACAGAGAGCTGTCGTCGAAGGAGTCAACCTCGTGTCGAAGCACGCTCGCCCAAGCACCGAGAATCCAAAAGGCGGCATAGTGAAAAAGGAAGCCGGAATCCATGTCTCTAACCTCATGGTTGTTGACAGCAAAGGCATCCCGTCACGCTTAGGCCGTAAGAAAGATGAAAATGGTAAATCAGTCCGTTATTCCAAAAAAACAGGAGAGACAATCAAATGAATTATCAACCCAAATTAAAAGTACAGTACAAGAGTGAAATCGTGCCTGCAATGACCAAAGAGTTCGGCTACACGACTGTTATGCAGGTTCCACGGCTTTTGAAAATTTCACTCAATCAGGGTATCGGCGCAGCATTGGCCGACAAGAAACTGATTGACTATGGTGTAGAGGAAATGACAGCTATCACCGGACAGAAAGCCGTACCGACAATTTCCAGACACGACGTGTCAAACTTCAAGTTGCGTCGTGGTAACCCGATAGGCGTCCGTGTGACACTGCGTGGCGACAGAATGTACGAGTTTCTCGAACGTCTGATCGCTGTGGCTCTTCCACGCGTGCGTGACTTTAAGGGTATTAACGACAAAGGTTTCGACGGTCGTGGCAACTACAGCTTCGGTATCACCGAGCAGATTATCTTCCCCGAAATCGATATGGACAAGGTCAACCGCATCAACGGTATGAACATCACATTCGTCACATCGGCCAACACCGATAAAGAGGCGATGTTCCTCCTCAAGCAGTTCGGACTTCCTTTTAAAAACCAGAAAAAATAGTGAGCTATGGCAAAAGAGTCAATGAAAGCGCGTGAGCGCAAAAGAAGACAAATGGTTGAGAAATACGCCGAGAAACGCAAGGCCCTCAAGGAAGCCGGAGATTTTATCGGTCTTCAGAAACTTCCGAAAAACGCCTCTCCCGTGCGTCTGCATAATCGTTGTCAGCTTACGGGCCGTCCGAAAGGCTACATGCGTCAGTTCGGCATTTCACGTATCAACTTCCGTGAAATGGCACTTAAAGGCTTGATCCCGGGTGTGAAAAAAGCAAGTTGGTAATACATTAAATCTTAAGCAATGATTACAGACCCTATAGCAGATTTTTTGACCCGCATTCGTAATGCCGTCAACGCAAAACACAGAATCGTCGAGATTCCCGCCTCGAACGTTAAGAAGGCCATAACTGAAATTTTGTTCCAGCAAGGCTATATCCTTAACTATAAATTCGAAGACGAAGGTCCTCAGGGCACTATAAAGATAGCCCTCAAATACAACCCGGTGAATAAGGTTTCGGCCATCACGACTATAGACCGCGTTTCAAGACCTGGTCTCCGCAGATACGCCGATTCCGAAAACCTTCCAAGAGTCCTAAACGGCCTCGGTATCGCTATCATTTCGACATCGAAAGGAATTATGACAGATAAGGAAGCCCGCAAACTCCATATCGGAGGCGAGGTGATGTGCTACGTTAGTTAATTGAAAGGAGAGAAACTATGTCATTATCAAGAATAGGCAAAATGCCCATCGCCATCCCTGAGGGTGTCGAAGTGAAAGTCGAGAACGGCGTGTTCTCAGTTAAAGGCAAACTCGGCCAGCTTTCTCAAGAATTCCACGATGCAGTCATCGTGAAAATCGAGGATAACAACATCATTCTCGAACCAGCTCCAATCGAGCATGCCGGAGCAATGCACGGCCTCTATCGCGCCCTGTTCAACAACATGGTTGTCGGAGTCTCCAAAGGTTTTGAAAAACAGATGGAACTCGTCGGCGTCGGCTACAAGGCCGAAGCTAAAGGCAAACATCAGCTTGAACTCGCACTCGGATTCTCACACAGCATCTATATGGTGTTGTCGGACGAAGTCGAAGTCGAGACAGTGAACGAAAAAGGTAAGAACCCGATCATCAAACTGCGTTCTTACGACAAACAGCTCCTCGGCCAGGTAGCAGCAAAAATACGTTCGTTCCGCAAACCCGAACCGTACAAAGGCAAGGGTGTCAAGTTCGTCGATGAAGTGTTGAGACGTAAACAAGGCAAGGCAGCCGGTAAATAATGGTATCAAAATTGAAAAAACGCAATTAAGATGGCAAACAAGAAAATTGAGAGAAGACTGACTATCAAGAAGCGCGTAAGAAGAGTCGTCAGCGGCACCGCAGAACGCCCCAGAATGTCCGTCTTCAGAAGCAATAAGCAGATTTACGTTCAACTGATAGACGACACCAAAGGAATCACCCTGGTTTCTGCATGTTCACGCGAGAACGGAATCGAAGAAGAGAAGATCACAAAGGTCGAACAGGCCGCCAAGGTCGGCGCACTCGTGGCTGAAAAGGCCAAAGCCGCCGGTATTGAAACCGTAGTGTTCGACCGTAATGGTTATTTGTATCACGGTAGAGTGAAATCGCTTGCCGATGGCGCTCGTAATGGTGGATTAAAATTCTAATAGCTATGACACAAAACGTAAGACAAGAAAACACTGAATCCCAGTTCAAAGAGCGTGTCGTCAAAGTGAATCGCGTTACCAAGGTTACTAAAGGAGGACGTACGTTCACGTTTGCAGCTATCGTTGTCGTTGGCGACGAAAACGGCAGAGTGGGATACGGACTCGGCAAGGCCAAAGAAGTTCAGGCAGCCGTTTCCAAAGGTATAGAAGACGCGAAGAAGAACATCATCACGGTGCCGGTAATCAACGGCACACTTCCACACGAACAATACGGCAAATACTGTGGCGCATACGTCTATATCCAGCCGGCCACCCCTGGTACCGGTGTTATAGCCGGCGGTGCAATGCGTGCTGTGCTTGAAAGTGTCGGTGTGAAGAACGTTCTCGCAAAATCAAAGGGTTCGTCAAACCCGCACTCTGTCGTGAAGGCTACTTTTGCAGCCCTCAGCCAGATGCGCGACGCAAAGACCATCGCAAAAATGAGAGGCGTATCCCTCGATGTAGTGTTTAACGGTTAAAAGGAGACAAAATTATGGTTAAGTATGAACAAGTGAAAAGCGGTATAGGCCGCCCACAAGACCAGAAAGACACACTTCTGTCGCTTGGTTTCCACAGAATGCACCAGGTCGTAGAACTTGATACGGACAACCCCTGCATCGCCGGAATGGTTAGAAAAGTAGAACACCTTTTGAAGAAAATTTAATGTTGAACTAAGAAAATTCAAATACTATGGATCTTAGTAGTCTGAAACCCGCAGAGGGTTCAATCAAAAGCCGCAAGAGAATAGGCCGCGGACAAGGTTCCGGCAGAGGCGGCACTTCTACACGTGGTCACAAGGGAGCCGGTTCACGCTCAGGTACCTCACACAAGATTGGTTATGAAGGAGGTCAGATGCCTCTTACCCGTCTTGTACCTAAGTACGGCTTCAAAAATATCAACCGCGTCAGCTATCATGCTGTGAATCTTGAGACTCTCCAAGACTTCGCAAATTCGGGTATCACCGAAATAACGCCGGAACTCCTCAGAGAGAACCGCGTCATCGGTAGAAACGAACTCGTGAAGATCCTCGGAAGAGGTGAGTTGACTGTCAAAGTGAACGTGAAAGCCAACGCCTTCTCAAAGAGTGCGGAAGAGGCAATCACCAAACTTGGTGGAAGCATAGAGAAAATATAACAAAAACTAACGAGAAATGAAGGAGTTGTTAATAGTTATTCTGGTTTGTTGTGTGGTGGCTGCCCTCCTTTGGGCCAATGCCAAACTCAGGACAAACATCCGGAATATCTTTAAAATCGAAGAACTCCGTAAGCGTATCACCTACACGATTCTGATTATTTTAATATATCGTTTCGGTTCTTACGTGGTTCTGCCCGGAGTTGACCCCAATCAGCTTGCTCAGTTGAAAAACCAGAGTAGCGAGGGTCTTCTCGGTTTGTTGAATATGTTCTCCGGTGGTGCTTTTGCAAATGCCTCGGTGTTCGCATTAGGTATTATGCCCTACATCACCTCCTCCATCATCGTGCAACTGCTTGGTATGGCCATCCCGTATTTCCAGCGCCTCCAGCGCGAAGGCGAGAGCGGCCGCAACAAAATCAATCAGATAACCCGTTACGGCACTGTCCTTATAGTAGCAGTACAGGCTCCTGGTTATATTGCCAACTTGCGTGCACAACTTCCAGCTGCCGCCATCTATCCGTTTAACGGAGCTGCACCTACATTGTTCTTCTGGATTTCATCCGTGATAATCCTCATTGCAGGAACATTGTTCATAATGTGGCTCGGTGAGCGTATAACCGATAAGGGAATAGGTAATGGTATATCGTTGATAATCATGATTGGTATCATCGCCCGACTCCCATTTGCACTCTTCGCCGAAGTGGCATCGCGCTTTACGGAAGGTACAGGTGGTCCGATCTTCTTCTTGCTTGAATTGGTGTTCCTCGTACTCGTGATTATTGCTACAATAGCACTCGTACAAGGTACCCGCAAGATACCGGTTCAATATGCCAAACGTGTCATCGGCAACAAACAGTACGGCGGAGTACGCCAGTACATACCGCTTAAGGTTAATGCAGCCGGTGTTATGCCTATCATCTTCGCACAGGCTATCATGTTCATCCCGATTACCATCATAGGTTATTCGCAGACAGAAAGCATGAGCGGATTTATGACTGCGTTTACCAATATGAACGGTTTCTGGTACAACTTCGTGTTCTTCCTCATGATCATAGCCTTCACGTATTTCTATACGGCTGTTACGATAAATCCGCAGCAGATGGCAGAAGACCTTAAGAAGAACGGTGGCTTTATACCAGGCGTGCAACCGGGTAAGAAGACCAAAGATTTCATCGATGTCGTGATGTCGAGAATAACCCTGCCGGGTTCAATATTCCTTGGTGTCGTCGCAATTATGCCGTCATTGGTTTCAATCATGGGTGTCAACCACCAATTCTCACAGTTCTACGGCGGTACTTCACTGCTGATCCTCGTGGGAGTCGTCCTTGACACAGTCCAACAAATCCACAGCCATCTCTTGATGCGTGGTTATGATGGTCTTACCAAAACCGGACGCCTGAAAGGACGTATGGGATAATTTGTTTTTGAACTATGATTCATAACAGAACGGAATCGGAAATAGCTCTGCTCAGAGAAGCTGCCCTGCTCGTGGGAAAGACCCTCGGTGAAGTGGAGAAGCATATTCGTCCGGGTGTCAAGACGATTGAACTCGACAGAATAGCCGAAGAGTTTATCAGGGATAATCGTGCAGTACCCGCTTTCAAAGGGTACTGCGGATTCCCTGGAAGCCTCTGTATCTCTGTCAACGAACAGGTTGTCCACGGCATTCCGGGCAATTATGAGCTTCGAGACGGAGATGTCGTGTCCGTTGACTGCGGTACCATTTTGGATGGTTACGTTGGCGATTCTGCCTTCACCTTTATGGTCGGCGAGGTTTCTGAAGAAGTGAAGATGCTTCTCAGAAGAACTAAAGAGTCTCTCTATAAGGGCATTGAAGCCGCAGTCGTCGGCAACCGTGTTGGCGACATAGGCTATGCGGTACAGAGTTATGTTGAGAGTTTCGGTTACGGCGTGGTGCGCGAACTTGTCGGACACGGCGTCGGACGTAAAATGCACGAAGACCCACAGGTGCCTAATTACGGCAATAGGGGAACAGGAACGAAACTTTCAAAAAACATGGTCATAGCAATCGAACCGATGATAACTATGGGCAAGAAGGAAGTCTTCCAGGAACGCGACGGTTGGACGATCGTCACGCGCGACAAAAAGTCTGCCGCGCATTTCGAACACGACGTAGTGGTCAGGGAAGGCAAAGCCGAAATACTCTCAAGTTTTGATTTCATAGAACAAAATAAATTGTTGTAATAATGGCAAAGCAGGATGTAATAGAACAAGACGGCACCGTCATCGAATCGCTCGCCAATGCTATGTTTAAGGTAGAGTTGGAGAACGGACTCGTGGTGCTTGCGCACATATCCGGAAAAATGAGAATGCATTATATTCGAATCCTTCCCGGAGACAGGGTGAAACTTGAAATGTCACCCTACGATCTTACGAAAGGCCGCATTTCATTCAGATACAAATAATTGGAAAATAAAGGTCGAAGTTTGAAAAAAAAATCGTACCTTTGCGCCGCGAAAAAAGTAAAAATTCAATATAATGAAAGTAAGAGCATCAATCAAAAAAAGATCCGAAGACTGCAAGATAGTGCGTCGTAAGGGCAAATTGTACGTTATTAACAAAAAGAACCCCAAGGAAAAACAACGTCAGGGTTAATTAAAAAAACAGAAAAAATATGGCAAGAATCGCTGGTGTGGATATCCCGAACAACAAACAGGGACAAATATCGTTAACCTACATTTACGGAATAGGCCGTTCGGCTGCCAAGACAATCTTGAGCAAGGCCGGCGTTGAAGCTGAAAAGAAGGTCCAGGATTGGACCGATGACGAACAGAACGCCATCCGTAACATAATAGCAGATGAATTCAAAGTGGAAGGTGAACTCCGCAGTGAGGTCCAGATGAACATCAAACGTTTGATGGATATAGGATGTTACAGAGGAATCCGCCACCGTCTCGGACTGCCTCTCCGCGGACAAAGCACAAAGAACAACGCCCGCACACGTAAAGGTAAGAAGAAGACCGTCGCCAATAAGAAGAAGGCCACTAAGTAATTGAAGACGTCGTTAGAGTCTTCGCTACAATATGGCTGGATTATAGAAAACCATTAAATAAATTATTTAACAAAAAATGGCAAAAAACACGAAAACAGTCAAGAAACGTGTTGTTAAGATCGAAGCCGCCGGAAAGGCATTCATCAACGCTTCTTTCAACAACGTCATCGTGTCCTTGACAAACAATGAAGGACAAGTCATTTCTTGGGCATCAGCCGGAAAGATGGGCTTTAAAGGCTCCAAGAAAAACACGCCTTATGCTGCTCAAATGGCTGCAGAGGAATGCTCTAAGACAGCATACGACTTGGGATTACGTAAAGTAAAAGTTTATGTAAAGGGACCGGGCCAGGGCCGCGAATCAGCAATCCGCGCCATCCACACCTCAGGAGTGGAAGTGACCGAAATCATCGACGTAACACCATTGCCGCACAATGGCTGCCGTCCGCCTAAACGCAGAAGAGTGTAATTGTAGAACATTAAAAAGAGAAAGTTATGGCAAGATATACAGGTCCTAAGACTAAAATAGCCCGTAAATTCGGAGAACCCATCTATGGTTCCGATAAATACTACGAAAAAAGAAATTTCCCTCCAGGACAGCATGGCCTGATGAAGAAGAGAAAGAAAACTTCTGAGTACGGTATGCAGCTTCAGGAAAAACAGAAAGCGAAATACACTTACGGTATCCTCGAACGTCAGTTCAGAAATACATTCGAGAAAGCAAGCCGTAAGAAAGGCATCACAGGTGAGATTCTTCTCCAACTCATTGAGTCACGCCTCGATAACCTCGTCTATCGCTTCGGTATAGCCCCGACACGTGCGGCAGCCCGTCAGCTCGTCAGTCACTGCCACATCACAGTCAACGGCGAAGTGGTTAACATCCCGTCGTACATGGTTAAGGTCGGCGACATCGTCTCCGTCCGCGAACGCTCAAAGAGCCTCGAAGTCATCACCAACAGCGTGTCAGGACACTCCAACAGTTTCCCTTGGCTTGAATGGGATGCAGCAAAACTCAGCGGCAAATTCATGAACTATCCTGAACGCGCCGACATTCCGGAAAACATCAACGAACAGCTTATCGTTGAGTTGTATTCTAAATAATCGAATATAAACTGATATTATGGCAATATTAGCATTTCAAAGACCTGAACAGGTCGCAATGGTAGAATCAACGGATAGAAAAGGAATCTTTGAATTTCGTCCTCTTGAACCAGGCTTCGCAATGACAATCGGTAATGCGATGAGAAGAGTTCTCCTCTCCTCTCTGGAGGGATTCGCCATCACCTCAATCCGCATCGAAGGTGTCGAACACGAACTCGCACCGATACCGGGTGTTATCGAGGATGTGGCCGATATGGTCTTGAAATTCAAACAAGTCCGTTTTAAACAACAGATTCAAGGTGAGACTTTTGAGAAAGTCAACATCGTCATCGGCGGACAAGAACAATTTGTCGCTGGCGACATCAACAAGTTCCTTCAGGTGTTTCAGGTTTTGAATCCAGAACTCGTCATCTGCCACATGGATCCATCTGTGAAACTGAATATAGAGTTGACAATCAACAAGGGCAGGGGATATGTGAACGCCGACGAGAATAAGGTCGTCAGCGCACCCGTCAACACCATCGCGATTGACTCAATTCATACACCCATAAAGAACGTCAGCTTCAGAATGGAGAACTTCCGCGTGGAGCAGAAGACCGACTATGAAAAACTTATCCTTGAGATAGAAACGGACGGTTCAATAGATCCCAAAGACGCACTTAAGGAAGCCGCGAGGATTCTTATTTACCACTTTATGCTCTTCTCAGAGGAAAAAATCACCCTCATGGACGAACATAAGTCGATATCAGAAGAATTTGACGAAGACTCAATTCATATCCGTCAGCTCCTCAAAGCCAAACTCACAGACATGGATCTGTCGGTTCGCGCACTCAACTGCCTTAAGGCTGCAGAGGTTGAGACTCTCGGACAATTGGTGTCATACAACAAGGCCGACTTGCTTAAATTCCGCAACTTCGGCAAGAAATCACTGACCGAACTCGAAGACCTCGTCAAAGGTAAAGGACTTGAATTTGGCATGAATATCAGCAAATACAAATTAGATAAGGAATAATCAAGATGAGACACAATAAGAAAATAAATCATTTGGGAAGAAAGTCAGCTCATCGTGGCGCGATGCTTTCGAACATGGCCGCTTCTCTCATTTTAAACAAGCGTATCATCACTACTGTCGCTAAGGCAAAAGCTCTTCGCATTTATGTCGAACCGATGATTACATGCTCAAAGGAAGATACGACACCTCACCGCAGACTCGTGTTCAGCAAACTGCAGAATAAAGAAGCCGTCACAGAACTTTTCCGTGAAGTCAGTACAAAAGTCGCTACCCGTCCGGGAGGCTACACCCGTATCATTAAGACGGGTACCCGTTGCGGCGACTCGGCAGAAATGTGCATGATGGAATTAGTCGATTATAACACTATTTACGTCGGAAACGAAAAGAAAGCCTCCGTTAAGGCTGCCAAGACTACACGTCGTGGTGGAAAAAAGAAAGCCGAACCGACAGCAGAAGTGACTACTACAGAAGAACCTAAAGCCGAATAGTTTTTTTTTGTTTTTCATAATACTTAAGGCCGGATTTACTTTTTCCGGCCTTTTTTGTTATCTTTGCACCTCCGTTTACTATAATGAAAAAAAGTCTTTTCATATCATTGCTTCTACTCGCGCTGACATCTCTCAAGATTTCCGCGCAAACGGATACGCCGCGTGTTGACTCAACGTACGTGAGGATGTTTAATATGGATTTTAATAATCTTACGTTAGGCAAACTTTACGATTTAGATACCATTTCAATTACGGCTTCTTCATACGACCCGACAGATAAACCGCTCGTCTTTTTGCAGACATTGACAAATTCAGGCTCTGCACATCAGACGATGGGACTGAAAAAACGCAATAGTATTGGTTTTAGCACAGATGTAGAAGCCTTCTCATCTTATATAAAGGCCGAAAACGACGTGTCATTCCCCATTACATACCAGCCGTTCACACAACTTCACTATATGATGGGAACAAACAAGGAACAACACTTGAACGTCGTTTTTTCGCGTGAATTCTTTCCGAGATTTGTCATGACCCTGAACTATAATATAGATTTCGTGCCGGCACTTTATAAAAACGATAGGGCGAAAAATACTTATTTTACAGCTAATGCGAGATATAACACAGCAGATGAAAGATATGGCGTGATGGGATTCTTCTTCCACAACAAACTCAATGTTCAGGAAAATGCCGGAATACTTAACGACAGCCTCTTCGAAAACAACATAGAGACAGACAGGGCTATTATGGACGTTAATCTGACAACGGCTAAAAACCTTATCCGCGTAATGGGTTTCGGATTAAGACAATACATTAACCTTTCAGGTGACGATGATGGAAAAGATCCGATACTTGGCATTGGCAGGCTGAATCACGATTTCCTGTTTAAGAGAAACTCATACACATATACAGATTCAGATCCGTTGGCCGATTTCTATAAAAGGTTAGACCCCGTTTTAGACTCGACTTCGACATACGACAGCGTCGCTTTCTACATCATAAAAAACAATCTCCATTGGAATAATCTCGGTTATGATAAATACGACAACGACATTCCGCTCTATATTGATGCAGGCGTTTCGCATGAAATAACTTTTTTTGACGGCTTCAACAATCCGTTGACGGATGAGAGAATGTATAAAAAAACATACAGGGATATAAAGCTTTTTGCCTTCATAGAGACAAATCTTTTCAATTCGTCAAGACTTACGGGAAGAGCGGAAGCGATAATTGTCGGAGACAAACAGGGCGACTTCATATTAGATATAAATCTCTTTCAGCATCTCGGAACAAAAAACAGAAACATAGGAGCATTACAGTTTTCCGCCGATTTGTCGCAAATATCACCGGATGTCTTGACGGAGAAGTATTTCTCGAACAATATACGCTGGGAATTTCAATTTGACCGCACGAGAATACTTGAACTAAAAGGCGAATATACACTTAACGAGGAAACGAACCTGAAAGGCCTTACTGTCGGCTATAAGCATTCCATAGTGAAGAACTACATCTATTTTGACCAAACGGCACGTCCGAAGCAGTTTGTGGGTACATTTAACATTTCTTCGCTCTACGCTAATGCGCATCTGCACATTCATAATTTTGAAGTAACGGGAACTGCGGCCTTTCTCGCGTGCGACAATCACAGCATCGTCCATATACCGTCGTTCTATGCGAAGGCCAAAATCGGTTATCTGATTCCGCTTGTGAAGAATATTTCATATCTGCAGCCTTGTGTCACAATATATTATTTCACGAATTATTATGCCGATGCCTATATGCCGGTGACACGGACTTTCTATCTTCAGGATGATGTCAGTATAGGCGACTACCCGCTTATGGATTTCTATGTCACGTTTAAGATAAAACGTGCCGATGTCTTTGTGGGATATACGAATCTGTATTCTTTCTCACAAGATTTCAGTTATTTCAATTCGCCGCATTATCCCGCGCGCGACAGGCGTTTCGTCTTTGGTGTGAGATGGCGTCTGTATAAGTAGCAATCCAAGGCGCGTTGTCAGGCCATTCCGCGCTCTTTCTTGATTTGTTCGTAGGCTTCGTTTATCTCTTTGAACTTTTCTTCGGCAGCGCGTTTGATGTCTTCGCCAAGATATGCAACCTTGTCGGGATGATGCCTTTTGGCCATTTCGCGATAAGCTTTCTTTACTTCCTCATCTGTGGCATTTGGTGTGATACCAAGGATTGTATATGCGTTGCCGGCATTTTTTACAAACATCGCCTTAACCGACTCGAAATCAGTTTTTGATACGTTCATGAAGTTGGAAATGGCAGATATTATGTCAATTTCGGAGGCATCGATTTCTCCGTCAGCTGCGGCAATGCCGAACAGGTACTTCAACATCTGCAGGCGCGACGCATAGTCGAGGTGGCTTCCGATCTGGCGTGAGACATCCATAATGTTGATTTCCTGCTTAAGTATTTCGCGGAGCATCAAAATGTATTTCTCAGCCTGCTCTTGTCCGAAGTTGTTGAGATAAAACTGCTTGATATAGTTGAGTTCCGACTTTTTTATATATCCGTCGGCTTTCATGACGGCTGCGGAAAGCACAAGGAGACTTGCGGTGAAATCCTGCTGAGGCTGTGTGTCTCCCATAAAGTCACGATTGATGTTCTGAGTGTTGTCGCTGTTGCCGAATAACGACCCCAAAGCAAAGCCTATGAGTGCTCCGACAGGGCCTCCGAACGCCCATCCGATGCCGCCGCCAAGCAGGTTGCGCATATTGAAGCATCCGCTGCATCCGAAACTTACAGAGCCGTTCGACACCGATTTGACAAGCATTAAGATGATTGCCGCAATGAGTATTAATACAAGCAGTCTTGCCATAATTTTTTTTTGCAAAGATAGTCTTTTTTGCCTTTCCTTCTTTTACAAACAGACCTACTTGATATGATTGATTTGCAGTTAGTGTTATTGTTGATAGCCGTAAAATAACTAACAACCAAAGCTTTGTTTCTTGTTGCTCACAATCAACCTCATTGTGTTCAGTGTCTCTTTCGCTTCTTTTTCGTTCAGTCCGACACGTTTGGCAAGTTCAATCAGGTTCGTATCATTCGGTGTTATAGAGTTGTTGAACGATGTTGTGTGGAAGCCGTTCATACCTTTGGAAGGGAGGAGATCGAAAGCGGGGGCAAAATGCCAATTGCCGTTTTTACACAGGAAAGCGAAATTCTTTGCATGGTCGTCTTTATTGTTAATCAGATAGTTAAAGCACATTAAACGATATGTGTTCCAAAGTTCTGCCATATTGTGCGTCAATTCGCTTGCCACCTGAAAAACGTGCAGATAGTCAATACATGGAATCCGGTAGTCGGCACACAGCAGCCCTGCCATACTCACCACGTGAATTTTTTCGCCCGAATCAGTCCTGTCAAACCGTTTGGTGCCGAAAAACTGTTCTTCAAAAAGTCGGCAATCCATCATCTTTAAACCACAGGCCTTTGCTATTTCCGCATAATGAAATTCTTGTTTTCCAATATCTTTAGGGTCTTCTTTGGCTCTGAATTTGACTAACCATTCTGCATCGTCGTATTTTACGAATATTTTTGGACGTGCGCCTCCGGGTGAACCTCCTCGTCTGTATAGTTCACCAATGCCGTTGCCCGAATACGTCCTGTCGTCAAGAATTGCCTCCACAGCTTTGTTCAGTTGATTGAAATCAACAGCTTCGTCATCTTCAAACTCGCTGAAATCGGGATAAAACTCCAAAGCCCCTCTTCCGTTCAGACCAACCAATGACAATCTGTCTAATAGCGTCAGTGTTTGCGGATTAATGCCTTTCTGCTGAAGGAACCTGTCCATTATGAGCATTCCCCATCCGTCGGGCAGACAATCGTCGAAAACGCCGAATCCGCCTTCAAATGGTGATGACTTCGCAATGAAGACGCCTGAGCGTAAAGGTAACTCGAAAGGGGATATGGCAAAACCTGTCGCCAACCATTCATGAGAATATTCAAAGGCACAGAGTCCGTCCGACGTCAACGCCAAATGTCCAACGGTTTTGTTATACAGCCTTACTTCCAATGATTTTACGTGTTTTATCATATTTTTTTGGGGGAATCGTTTTTTCCGCGTTTGCGTTTCCTTACTTTATCCTCGTTTATCACATCGTCAATGCTCATATATCTCTTCTGCGTGAAGAGGGCGTCGAAGTCCTCGAGGCAGTTGAGCGCGAACGCGATGCTCAGCAATTTGCCCAATGCGATAATGCCGGTCTGCTCGAATTTTCTGTATGTCGGAAGTTTTATTCCGGCCCGTTTGGATAATCCGTCCTGAGTTAGATTTAGCTCCAACCGCCTCAATTTTACCCGTGAAGCAATCTCTATCATAACGCTTTTTGTGTCCTTGCTACTAAGTAATATCATAATATTATTAGTGTTTGTATTTTGTGTTATATGATATTATAATATCATTTGCAAAGATAAGCGTTTTTGATTTAAATCACAAAATGTTGAAACTTTTTTTGACAATTAGACAGTTTGATAAACAGATTTTCTTGATATGATTGATTTGCAGTTAGTGTCATCGTAAATATCGTAAACTCTTCTATCTTCTAACTTCTATCTTCTAACTTCTACAAAATAATTTGTAGAAGCCTTCTATGGTGCGGATTTTTTATGTAAGTTTGCAGAAAAAAAATCGTGATAAGGGCTGAAGGAATAAAGAAGTCGTTTGGCGACCTGTGTGTCTTGAAAGGCGTGGATCTTCACGTCAAAAAAGGTGAAGTCGTGTGTGTACTTGGTGCTTCCGGTGCCGGAAAATCAACGCTTCTTCAGATATTGGGAACTCTTGATAGTGATTTTCGTGGAAAAGTGTTCATTGACGGTCAAGATATTACGCAGTTGAATAGTACGGCTCTTGCGGCTTTCAGAAATAAGAAAACGGGGTTTGTGTTTCAGTTTCACCATCTCCTTCCCGAATTTACTGCAATGGAAAATGTGTGCATTCCGGCATATATAGGCGGGGTGGGAAAGCGCGAGGCAGAAAAGAGAGCCGCCTATCTGCTTGATTATCTGAATCTTTCAAGGCGTAAGGATCACAAACCTTCGATGTTGTCGGGTGGCGAACAGCAGCGCGTTGCTGTGGCAAGAGCCCTGATAAATTCACCTTCAGTGGTGTTTGCCGACGAGCCTTCGGGCAACCTCGACTCTAAGTCGGCAGCCGAACTTCACGAACTGTTTTTCAAATTGCGTGACGAGATGGGACAGACATTCGTCATAGTTACGCATAATCCGCAACTTGCGGAAATGGCCGACCGCTGCATCACAATAAGTGACGGTATTATCAGTTCGGAAAAGATATTGAAAAAGATTATTAAATAATTTGTTATGAATAAATATGTTGCCGTTTTGAAAGAGGAGATGCTTCCGGCGATGGGTTGTACGGAGCCGATTTGTCTCGCATACGCCGCCGCGAAGGCAAGAGAAGTCTTAGGTTTGATGCCTGAAAAGGTTATAGTGCTCGCATCTGGTAATATAATAAAGAACGTAAAAAGCGTGATAGTGCCCAACACCGACGGCCAAAAGGGAATTCAGGCTTCGGTGGCGGCAGGAATCGTCGCAGGTGATGCGGGAAAGGCTCTCGAAGTCATAGCGAACGTTACTTCACTTCAAAAGGAAAAGATTAGAGATTACATGGCAGTAACGCCAATCGAACTGCGTCATGCAAACTGCAAAGACCAGCTTGATGTTACAATAATAGTCGAAAATGGTAATCACAGCGCCGAAGTGCGAATCGTTAAATATCACACGAATATCGTCACTATTAAGAAAGACGGCGAATTTATTTTGAAGAACGAGGTCTCCGATACCGAAGAAAAAAGTTTTACCGACCGAACCTTCCTTACCGTTGACGGTATTGTCGGTTTTGCCGATACCGTTGATATTGAAGATGTTAGAGATTTGATGGAACTTCAGGTCAAATATAACATGGCGATAGCTGAAGAAGGCCTGAAGAACAAATGGGGTGCGAATATCGGCGGAATCCTATTGAAATACTGCGGAAATGATGTGCGGACGAAGGCTCGTGCATACGCTGCAGCCGGCTCTGATGCGAGAATGAACGGCTGCGAAATGCCCGTCGTCATCAATTCGGGAAGCGGCAATCAGGGAATGACGGTATGTCTTCCTATCGTTGTGTATGCAAGAGAATATAAGATTCCGGAGGAGAGAATGTTGCGTGCACTCGTCGTCTCAAACCTCATCGCCGTTCATCTGAAGACACCTATCGGCCGACTGTCGGCGTATTGCGGTGCCGTTAGTGCTGGATGTGCCGCCGCCTGCGGTATAGCCTATATGCTCGAAGGTACCTGCGAAGCTGTTTCACAGACTCTTTCAAACTCGATAGCGATAGCGTCCGGAATAGTCTGCGACGGCGCGAAGGCTTCCTGCGCGGCCAAGATTTCGGCTTCCGTTGATGCCGGACTGATCGGCTACGAGATGTATAAGGAAGGCCGCAGATTCGCCAACGGAGACGGACTTGTCGGAAACAATGTCGAAAAGACAATAGAGAACATCGGACTTCTCGGTTCCGTCGGAATGAAGGAAACCGATAGCGAAATCATTGATATAATGGTTAATAACTGATTGTCGTGTTCTCAGAATCCGATAATCATACCGGCGATTCCAATCATCAGGCCGAGAACGGCACAGATACCTTTTGATATAAAAAACGATTTAGGCGACTCCGCAAGCAGAGGTAGCGCGCCGTGTCCGTCTTGGACAATACTGCTTGCAAGAAGTATGCTGAGAGGAATGCTTCCCTGCGCAAAAAGAATCACGAAGATGAGGTGCGGCCCGGACTGCGGTATGACGCCTATCAGAATGGCCGATAGCAGGACGACGAATAGGTTGGCGTTCACGAAAGCCCTCACATCAACAAACATATTGACAAACGTCAACGCGAGGATGACGAGGAATGTCCAAACGAATATCTTTGGAAGATGAACCTTGATGACGTGCTGCCACAGATGTTCCTCGAGAAAATGATCTTTTGCGGCGATTACGATGCCGAGAATGACGACAAACATAAACGTAAGTGTGTAACGAATCCAGTCTGCTTCACCGCCGTGTTCGTGATCGTGCGAATGTACGTGATGTCCGGCATCCGTCATGTCGTGAAGAAGCGAGTCTTCCGACTGACCTCCCATGAGAATGTTGAGTTGATGCGAACCGTCGATAAATCCACTGATAATCAGTATGAGAATGCTGATGCAGCCAACGATGAGCAGGGCACGGACAAAAGAAATGTTTTTCAGGTTTGATTTGACGGCGTGATGGTGATGACAACCATTGTCGTCGTTGTGAAGCGGCATGTTGTGCTCATTCGCGCCTCCGATAAACCTGTCTTTCATAAATATTTCAATGATGAATCCGACAACGACAGCCAGAATAAAGAGAATCAGCGTTATCTTCAACGCCTGAGAAGGAAAAAGTGAAAACATGAAGAACGCCTCGTCGCCCGATGTGGCAATCAGCGCCGCAATCAAAGCCGAGAAACTCATCACTTTGTGAATGTACAGAGAAACAATGGTGTAGGTGCCGAGACAACCGGGAATGATTCCCATCACGGCTCCGAAAAAAATCTGAATCCACGGCGATTTTTGCAGACGTTTCGACATCAAACCGCCTGTGGTGACGTTGATATATTCGATAATCATCATCATGCCGATGACAAAAGTGGTGATTATCAATGTCTGCTGTAAAATCATGTAAAATGTGTGCAAATTCATAAAAGCTTTTTTTTAAGCCGCAAAATTGCGAATTTTTTTGATACATAGGCACGATAACGCCTTATTTTGTATTTTTGCGCAAATTTTGAAAATCAATAATGGAAAAGGAAGACTTTTTTTATTTTGGAAAAATTGTGAAGACACACGGGCTGAAAGGCGAAGTTACTCTGCGTGTCGATGATGACAATGTCGATTACGGCGACGGGCTGAAATACGTCATGCTTGACGTTAATGGTGCCAAAATCCCTTATTTTATTACTGATTGCGTGCTTCAGGATAAAAAGATATTCGTGTCGTTTTCCGATTTCGATACTTTGGAAAAAGCCGAAACACTTATCGGAAAATCGGTCTATCTCCCGTCATCGATGCGTCCAGAACTTGAAGACGGCGAAATCCTCGTTGAAGACTTGAAAGGCTTTGAAGTTATTGATTCTGTGAAGGGAAATATCGGTAAGATTACTGATGTAATGGAGAATCCTACTCAATGCGTTCTCCAGATTTTGATGAACGGCAAGGAAGTCCTGATTCCGTTTCACGACGACCTCGTTGAGGAACTCGACATCGAAGCGAAGGTTCTCAAAATAAACGCTCCGGAAGGTCTGATAGACATGTATTTGGATTTGTAGAGATGGACACGCGCCCGTTTTTCTTCAAGCAGTTTCATCTACATCATCATCGTTCCACAATGAAGATTGGAACTGACTCGATAATGCTTTCGCGCTGGACTGATGTCTCCGCCGATGATGAGGTCTTGGATGTCGGTACCGGCTGCGGCCTGATACCGATGATGCTTGCGCAGAAAGGCATTGCGCATTGTGATGCCGTCGAGATTGACCATGACTCGTGTGAGGAAGCCGCCGAAAATTTTCTTGGAACGCCGTGGCCCGACAAACTGACTGTTGTTGAAGACGATGTGCGACATTTTGCAAAGATTACGGATAAAAAATACGACCTCATAATCTCAAATCCTCCGTATTTTGTCGATTTTACGAAGCCGAACGATGTGCGGAAGGGCATCGCGCGTCATGCCGACAGCCTTTCTTACAGCGATTTGATTGACGTTGCGACGACGTTGATGAAGGACGACGGACGTTTCGTTTTGGTGCTGCCTGCTTTGGAGGCGAAGTCGTTCATGGAAAAAGCTTCTGATAAAGGCCTTTTTCTTCGCAATGAGATGAGAATCATTCCTGTCGAAGGCCGCGATTACAACAGGATAAATATGGAGTTTACAAAGAAAGAGGGGCGCGTTTACACCGAATACTTCACGATAAGGCGTGCCGACCATTCCTTCACTCAGGAATATTACGATTTTTTGGATGATTATTATCTGTGGATTCCATAACTTTTTAACATACCGATTGCTGATTTAGGTCGAAGATCGAATTCGTAATTCGTAATTCGTAATTCGTAATTCGGAATGTTTTTAGACCTTCGACATTAAACCGTTCAAACGGTTAAGAAAGGTTAAGAAAGTAAAGAGAGGTCAAAAAGTCAAAAAGGTCAAAAATCAGATAAATCGTTTTGATAAAATCGTTAACTTTGTAGTTTGTTATTTATTATTTCAAATAAATCAGAAGATGGAAAGTTGTTCTTTACCAAGTAATGGTATGAAAAACATCAAGTTTCGCTTGATTGTGATGAATTTTCTGCAGTTTGCCGTTTGGGGAGCCTACTTGACTTGTATGGGGACATATCTCGCAGGTCACGGCCTCGCGTCGAAAATAGGCTTGTTTTATTCCGTGCAGGGGATAGTGTCGATCTTTATGCCGGCCCTTATGGGTATAATCGCCGACAGATGGATTCCCGCGCAAAAGACATTGGGACTCTGTCATCTAATCTCTGGTGTCGCGATGATAGCCGCCGGTTTTTATGGTTTGCAGGCTGGTGATACTGTCCAATTTGGCAAACTTTTCGCGCTATACACTGTCGGAGTGGCTTTCTACATGCCGACTCTCGCCTTGTCTAACTCTGTGGCTTACAACGCACTCGACAAAGCCGGTCTTGATACTGTTAAGACTTTCCCGCCAATCAGGGTGTTCGGCACAATCGGATTTATCGTCTCCATGTGGTGTGTCGATTTACTCGGATTCCAGCCTACGGCGAGCCAGTTTTTGGTCAGCGGATGCATTGGTGTCGTTCTTGCCGCCTATGCGTTTACCTTGCCGATGTGCCCGATCAGCACCGTCGGAGGAAAATCGTTTGTCGATGCGTTAGGATTGAGGGCTTTTTCGCTTTTCAAAGAAAAGAGGATGGCGTTGTTCTTCATTTTTTCAATGTTTCTGGGTGTCTCTTTGCAGATAACAAACGGCTTTGCGAATCCTTACATCACGAGTTTTGGTGATATGCCTGAGTTCGCGGGGACATTCGGAGTCGAGCACGCAAATATTCTTATATCGTTGTCGCAGGTTTCGGAGACATTGTGTATTCTTCTTATTCCGTTCTTCCTTAAGAGATATGGTGTGAAGAAGGTTATGCTTATCGCAATGTTCGCGTGGGTTCTTCGTTTCGCCTTTTTCGGACTCGGAAATCCTGGCGGCGGAGTATGGCTTTTCGTCTTGTCGTGCATCGTTTATGGTGTAGCCTTCGACTTCTTCAACATCAGCGGCTCGCTTTTTGTCGATAAGGAAACCGATACAGGCATCCGTTCGTCAGCGCAAGGCCTGTTCTTCCTCATGACCAATGGTATAGGAGCCACTATCGGAACGCTTGGCGCACAGGCGGTAATCAACAACTACGTCTATTCACAGACCGATGCAGTTGCGAGAACGGCAGGCTGGCAATCGTCGTGGTATGTGTTTGCAGCCTATGCACTCGTCATCGCCATCGTGTTTGCCATCGTCTTCAAATACAAACACACCCCCGAAACATCAAAATAAGTCCAATCATCCAATAGTCCAATCATCCAATCGTCAAATAGTCCAATTGTCAAATCATCCAATCGTCCATGAAACAGTATCTCGATCTTCTACAGCATATTCTCGATAACGGCGTTCAGAAAGGCGACCGCACAGGCACGGGGACCATCAGCGTGTTCGGTTATCAGATGCGATTTCATCTTGACGACGGATTTCCGCTTCTCACAACGAAAAAAGTTCATTTGAAATCAATAATCTATGAACTTTTATGGCTGCTCAGCGGCGATACCAATATCAAGTTTCTGCACGACAACAATGTGTCGATATGGGACGAATGGGCTGATTCTGACGGTAATCTCGGTCCGGTTTATGGCGCACAATGGCGTAATTTCAATAATCAGGGCTGCGACCAGATAAAGGAAGTGGTGGAGAGCCTTAAAAACAATCCGAACAGCCGTCGACACATTGTCACAGCCTGGAATCCTTGTGTCTTGCCGGATGAGAAGTCGAAAGATTTTGCCGCTAATGTCGCAAACGGTAAGGCCGCGTTGCCTCCGTGTCACGCCTTCTTCCAGTTTTACGTGGCCGACGGTCGTCTCTCGTGCCAGCTTTATCAGCGCAGTGCCGATGTGTTTCTCGGAGTACCATTCAACATCGCGTCATATTCGCTTCTGACGATGATGACGGCTCAGGTGTGCGACTTGAAACTCGGCGATTTTGTCCATACTTTCGGTGACGTGCACATCTACAACAATCACTTGGAACAGGTCAAACTGCAACTGTCGAGAACGCCGCGACAACTGCCGAAGATGATTATAAATCACGAAGTTAAGGATATTTTCTCGTTCAAATATGAGGATTTTAAATTGGAAGACTATAATCCTTATCCGCCTATAAAGGGTGAGGTCTCGGTATAAAATAGATAACGTAAACGATAATGATATAAATATGAAAACCACGATTTCAATAATAGTCGCGATAGCGGAAAATAGGGCTATAGGCAAAGGAGGTCAGCTTATATGGCATAACTCCAACGACTTAAAGCATTTCAAAGAGGTGACCTCGGGACATTGCGTCGTGATGGGACACAATACATACGTCTCTCTGCCGGGCCAGAAGGCACTTCCAAACCGCCGCAACATAGTTATATCTGACCGTTTGGAAAAGGCTCCGGAAGGCTTTGAACTCGTCACATCTATAAATGATGCACTGAAAGTCGTGAGCAATGAGGAAGAAGTCTTTATAATGGGTGGCGGAATGATTTACGAGCAGTTTCTGCCAATGGCTGACAAACTTTATCTGACGAGGATAGAGAAGAGCTTCGAAGCCGACACATATTTCCCGTTTATTAATTTTGATGAATGGGAACTTGTTGATTTACATGTTATTGATGATGATTCGAAGGTAGATTATTCATATAGATTTGAAGTTTGGGAAAGAAAAAACAATTAACCAACAGATAAATTTATACAATGAGAAGGATAATTTGTTTGTTAGTCGCGGTGATGGTGTCGGTGGTGGCTTTTGCTCAGACACCTTCAAGTATGGGAAAATATTTCTTGTTGACGTTTTTAAATAACGGGGATCATGATGATGCTGATATATCGTTGATAGTCAGTGGCCCGCGGTCGTGTTCGGGAGTGGTGTCTAATCCGAATAACGGATGGAGCAAGTCGTTCACTGTGCCGGCTAACGGGTTGGTGGAAGTTTCCATACCACAATCTCAGGCTCTGAATATGACAAGTGACGCAATTCAGAATAAGGGTTTGTTTATGACCACTACCGATACAGTGTCACTTTATTTGTCGAATTTCGTCGCGAAGACTTTTGATGCAACCAACGTACTGCCAGTCAATGCCCTTCTTGACGATTATATGATTCAGACTTTCCCTGAATCAATAGGTGGAAATGGTTACAGACAGCAGTTTGTTGTCGTGGCAGTCGAAGACAACACCGTGATAGACATCACCCCGAAGGCTGGAATTTACGATGATAGTTCTTATTGGTCGTCAATTGTGCATCAGGCAGGTGTTACATATACCAAGACCTTGAACAGCGGACAGTGTTATTATGCTGCAGGAACTGATGACTTGTCGGGAACGAGAATCACGGCTCGTAATTGTGCCAAGATTCTTGTTTTGGCGGGACATGAAGGTGCTCAGATACCATTGGGTTCCGGTTTCGTTGACCATGTTGAGGAACAAGCTATGCCGACTGCATATTGGGGAAAGAACTTCATCGTCACAGGATCCAATTCGAGGAATAGGGACAAATACTGCATCACGGCTCTTGAAGACAACTGTAAGGTTTATATAGGCAACACATACAACACGACGCTTAATGCCGGAGAATCTCAGATGTATGATCTCGTGTCATCAGCTCTGTCATCAGCCGTTTATGTCAAGACGACCCAGCCGGCCTGCTGTTACACATATATCACCGGGGCAGAATATTATCCTACAACGGGAGGTGAGTTTTACGAATATGGCGACCCGTCCGTTATTCTCAACAATCCTGTGGAGCAGAGGATGAATGACGTCGTATTCAGTTCTTTTGCGACAGAAAACGTAAGTCATCATTATGTAAATATCGTCGTAGAAACGGCACACAAAAGAGAAACATTTCTTGACGGAGTGAATATCGGCTCGCAGTTTTATAGTGTCCCGGGACAATCGAAGTATTCTTATGCAAGGGTTGAGGTGCCTCATGGCTCTCACCGCCTGCAGAACAACAAATGCGGATTCGTGGCCCACGTTTACGGACTCGGTTATCACGAAAGCTATGGTTATGCAGTGGGAACAAAAGCTAACATACTCAATCATACCATTGTTGTTAACGGAGTCCCGATGGAAGAGGCTTTCGACGGATTTCATGTCTGCGATACGGCGGTGGTCGATTTTGAAGGAAACGCCAACTACGAGTTCAAAAATATGACGTGGGACTTCGGTGACGGAACGACACATGTCGGACCAACGGCACATCACACATACGCCGGTGAGGGCACTTATAATATCACTCTTGTAATAGAAAAAACAGATTCGCCATGTATTGATGATGCCGTTGATACGCTGAAGGCGGTGCTCCGCATAGGACATACGGTTTACAACGAAATATCGGCAGCAACATGCCTCGATTATTATGAATGGGATGGCGAAATATACACAAAATCAGGCCAATATACGAGAATATATGAAAATGTTACTGGATGTGACAGCGTTGTTACCATGAACTTGTTGGTCGATACAGGTCCTATAGAGACTGAATTTTCAGAAGAAGTCTGCGACAGTTATACGTGGGACGGAACTGTTTACAAGACATCGGGAGATTATTCTAAGGAATATATCACACAGGAAGGTTGCGATTCCATCTCAACCTTACATCTGACAGTTCATAAATCCCAACTTGTAGAAATTTCAGAAGAATCTTGTGATTCTTATAAGTGGAACGATTCCATTTATACAGAGTCGGGCGTTTATTATCAACATTTCTATACAGATTTCGGCTGCGATTCGACTGTGCGTTTAGACTTGACAATACACAATTTTATAACGATTGATACATCCGTAGTCGCATGCGATTCCTATGAGTGGGAAGGTGAAACATACACGGAATCAGGTTTCTATACGCGAAACTATCAGACGATTCACGGCTGCGACTCAATTCTCAACCTTGACCTGATTGTGCATAAATCGGCATATTACGAATTTTCCGACGAAGCTTGCGAATCATATCAATGGAACGATTCGACATATACCGAATCTGGCGACTATCAGCAGTTCTTCGAGACCATCCACGGCTGCGACTCCGTTGTGACGCTTCATCTCACCATCCATAAGGCGGCTTTCCTTGAAATAACCGATGAAGGCTGCGACGAATATGTGTGGAACGATTCTGTCTATATCGAATCTGGAACATACTATCAGTATTTCGAGACCGATTTCGGCTGCGATTCAGTGGTGTGTCTCCATCTTTCGATATACGATTCCTTTAGTCAGGACTTCAGTGCCGAGGTGTGCGACTCCTATGAGTGGGAAGGCGAGATATACACCGAATCGGGGTTCTATACGCGAAACTATCAGACTATTCACGGCTGCGATTCAATACTTAACCTTGACCTGATTGTACATAAATCGGCATATTACGAATTTTCCGACGAAGCTTGCGAATTTTATCAATGGAATGATTCGACATATACCAAATCTGGCAACTATCAGCAGTTCTTCGAGACCATTCACGGCTGCGACTCCGTTGTGACGCTTCATCTCATCATCCATAACGCTGCATTCATAGAAATAACCGATGAAGGCTGCGATGAATATGTTTGGAACGATTCCGTCTATATCGAATCTGGAACTTATTATCAGTATTTCGATTGCGATTCAGTGGTGTGCCTCCATCTTTCGATATACGATTCCTTTATTCAGAACTTCAGTGCCGAAGTGTGCGACTCCTATGAGTGGGAAGGCGAAACATACACGGAATCAGGATTATATACGCGAAACTATCAGACGATTCACGGCTGCGACTCAATATTGAATCTGGATTTGACGATACACCAATCTTATGATATAGAACTGTTTGTAGATACGTGCGACATCTATGCGTGGGACGGGTCTGTTTATCAAGAGTCCGGCGATTATGTTAAGGAATATGTCTCACAAGGCGGCTGCGATTCTATCGTAACTCTACATCTTACGGTGAACAAATCTACGACCGCCCTCTATGATATAGACTGCTGCGACATCTACTATTGGAACGATTCTGTCTATACCGAGTCGGGAACTTACCACCAATATTTCCAATCTATACACGGCTGCGATTCGACAATATACATAAATCTGCATGTACATCATCCTATCACTCAGGATTTTACGGCTGAAGCATGCGATTATTATTATTGGGAAGGAGAATACTACATCAAGTCGGGACGTTATACGAAAATATACGAGACCGTTTATGGCTGCGACTCAATCCTTAATCTCGACCTGACTATTTACAAAACGGTTAATTGCGATGTCTTTGACACCGTATGCGGACCTTATGTATGGAATGATTCGATATACACTGAAACAGGTGATTATCAGCAGTTCTTTGAGACTGTACACGGCTGTGACTCCATCGTTACCCTGCATCTTACTGTCGGTCACGAAAAGAATGTGATATTAACAGATGAGAGTTGCGACAAATATATCTGGAATGACTCCATCTATAGACGTTCGGGAACATATTATCAGTATTTCAAAACGACTCTCGGCTGCGATTCTATCGTGCGTTTAGACTTGACAATACACAATTCTATAACGATTGATACATCCGTCGTCGCATGCGATTTCTATGAGTGGGAAGGCGAGATATACACCGAATCAGGTTTCTATACGCGAAACTATCAGACGATTCACGGCTGCGACTCAATTCTCAACCTTGACCTGATTGTACATAAATCGGCATATTATGAATTTTCCGACGAAGCTTGCGCATTATATCAATGGAACGATTCGACATACACCGAATCGGGCGATTATCAGCAGTTCTTTGAGACCATTCACAGCTGCGACTCCGTTGTGACGCTTCATCTCACCATTCATAACGCACCATTCATAGAAATAACCGATGAAAGCTGCGACGAATATGTTTGGAACGATTCCGTCTATATCGAATCCGGAACATACTATCAGTATTTCGAGACCGATTTCGGCTGCGATTCTATCGTGCGTTTAGACTTGACAATACACAATTCTATAACGAT